>JAHECP010000101.1 GCA_024641665.1 Acidobacteriota bacterium | reverse complement strand
GGGCGCTCCGCCAGCTTCGCTGGCTCCGCGCTTCACGACGCAAACGCCCCGGGCTTCGGTAACCGGAATTATGGCGCGACGAATCACGGCTCGGTAACAGTTACTTATGGCTCGACAGGGCGGCCGCGCCCGCCGCGAGGGTTCGCCGCCACGGCCCGCCACCGCGCCGTCACCGGCCAGCGCGACCGTCCAATCCACGCCGTCGGCGGCCCCGGCGGCCGCGGGCGGCGGCCGCGGGCCGGGCGTCGGCCACCTTCAGCATGGCCGACGGGTGCAGGAGCTCGTCCACCACCCACCCGGCGCCGTGCACGTCGCGGGCGACGGTCAGCGCGAAGCGGATGTCCGTGCTCAGCGCCCGCCCCGCCTTCTCCGAGTAGACCCAGTCGCCCGCCATCGACTCCTCGTTGCCGTCGAAGACGAGGCCCACGATCTCGAGCTTCGCGTTGAGCGCCGCGCTCCCGGAGTTGCCGCCGGTGATGTCGTTGGTGCTCACGAAGTCCACGGGCAGCCGCGCGTACTTCGCCGCGAACTGCGCGTCACCCACCTTCTTGCGCCACGCCTCGAGCCGGGGCGGCAGCGCGAAGTCGCCGGAGTCGCCGCGCGCGGCCGCCAGCTTGAACAGATCGCCGAAGTAGGTCGTGAAGGGGACGGCCTTGCCGGCCGCGCTCGTGTACCCGGCCACCTTGCCGTAGGTGGCCCGCAGCGTGAAGTTGGCGTCGGGATAGAGCGCCTGTCCCTTCCACGCGACGAGCCCTCGGGCGAACCGCGCGCGGTTCAGGAAGAGCTTCTCGTTCAGCACGCGCACGCGCGCGCGGAGGTCCTTCACCGCGGGCAGCAGCTCGCGCGCGAAGACGATGGCCGGATCGGTCGACGCCTCGAAGACGTCGGGCGAGGCGTCGATGAGCGCCTTGCGCGCGTCGACACCGAGCACCTTCGTGCCGCCGATGACGGCCTTCGCCATCGACGCCGGCGTCGCGCCCGGCCCCACGCTGGCCTTCAGCTTCTCCACCGCCGCCGGACGCTGGTCGGCGGGGAGCGCCAGCGCCCGCTCGAGCCCGACGGCCAGGATGTCGGCGTCGAGGTCCGGGATCTCGGGATCGTCGCTCAGCAGCGCCTGCCGCAGCTCGGGCCAGTTGCGTTCCTGGAACTGGGGCTCACGTTCGCGGTCCGACGCCTTCGCCCGCTCCAGCGCGAACTCGTAGAGATTGATCGCATACCCGACGGCGCTCGGCTGCAGCAGCCAGTTGAGCGCGCTGTCGTGCGCCTCGTTGGCCTCGACGTCGTTCGCGTACACCGCCCGCTGATCGTCGATCGCGTCGGCAAACGGCGCGCCCTTCCCGGGGTTCGCCTTCACCCAGGCCATGAACTCGGCCTCGCGCGCCTTCCGTTCGGCGACGACGTCCGAGGCCCGGAGCGCGGCGAGGAGATCGGTGTTGTACTTGAGGGAATTGGACAGCCCGAACACCCGATCCTGCAGGATCACCCGATACTCGGGCTTCTCGCCGGCATACTTCCGCAGCAGACTCAACAGGGTCTCGAGGTCGCCGATCTGGTTCGGAATGCCCTTCGCCACGTTGTAGGCGGCCGAAAAGCTCATGCGATAGCGGTTGGTGTTGCCGGGGTTCCCGACGACGAGCGTGAAGTCGCCCTCCTTCACGCCCGCGAGCGTCACGGGCAGGTAGTGGCGCGGCTTCACCGGGACGTTCTCCGGCGCGTAGTCGGTGTGATGGCCGTCCGGGCTCTCGTAGGCGCGCAGGATCGAGATGTCGGACACGTAACGCGGGAAGCGGAAGTTCATCTCGTCGCCGCCGAAGTAGCCGAGCTGCTTCTCGGGCGCATAGACGAGACGGATGTCCCGGTACTCCTCGTACACGATCAGCAGGGAGCGGGCGCCGCTGTTGAAGTCCACGACCGAACAGGTATAGTCGTCGCCCATCTTCTGCTGGCACGCGCGCTCGATGTCGGACCGCGTGGTCATTCTGGCCTGCTGGATCGCGGCGGCGCTCATGCCCGGCGTGACCGACGCGTTCAGCTCGGCCGTGACGTCGCGCGCGCTCGACTCAACCTCGGCGCGGAAGCGCTTGCAGGAGAGCTCGTCGCCCGGTGACGCCGCCGTGAATCCCTGCTCGATGAGGTCGTCGGCCTTGCCCTTCCCCTGCTCGGCCAGCGTGGCCGTGCGGATGCAGTCGAGCGCGACGTGGTGGTTGGTCAGGATCAAGCCGTTCGACGAGGCGAACGTGCCCGTCCCGCCGCTCGAGATGCGGACGACGGCCCCTTTGACGCGCTCGAGGTCGGCCGGCGCCAGCCGGACGGCGTACGCCTGCTGAATCCGGTCGAGCGGCAGCTGGTCGAGCCGCCACATGCCTTCGTCGGCGATGGTCGCGGTGACGGCGAGCACGGCGGCCGCGAGAACGGCGAATACCAGACGCTTCCTCATGATGACGGCTCCTCGGAGACAAGCCCGGCGAGAGGAACGTTCACGGCCCGGACCGTTCACGAATGCGCTCGGTCGAGGAGGTGCGTTCGCGTAGAAAAGCCTCGGAGCAGGCCGCCCCGGTAGCGAATGCACCTCCTCGACCGACGGACGCCTGAGTGGTTCGGGCCGGCCGTACCCCGAAGCTGACGGACGCGCAGCCGAAGGGTTCCAGCGCGAAACCGGCCGGCTCCCAGCTCGACGGCGCCGACCCTGCCCGGCCCCGCGCCGTGCTAGCATCGCCCTGGCGGCAGCCGTTTCGCAAGCTCCGCCCCCGATCCACAACCCGGGACGCGCGCATGACCCCGACCCCGGCGCCCGAACTCGACCGCGCCGTCCAGACGCTCGCCGACAACCGCCGCCGCTGGGCCGCGCTCCCGGTCCGCGCGCGCCTCGACCTCCTCCGCGCGTGCGCGGCCGCCACGTTCGGCACGGCCGCCGACTCGGTGCGCGCCGGCTGCGAGGCCAAGGGGCTGGACTTCGACTCCCCCGCCTCAGCCGAAGAATGGCTCGGCGGTCCGGTCGCGGTGCTCCGCAACCTGCGCCTGCTCGCCGCCTCGCTCCGCGACATCGACACGCTCGGCCGCCCGCGCCTCCGGCCCGACGCCATCCGCCGCCGCCCCGACGGTCAGGTCGTCGTCGACGTCTTCCCCGCCTCGCTCGCCGACCGGTTGCTCTTCGCCGGCTTCCGCGAGGAGGTCTGGATGGAGCCCGGCGTCACGGCCGAGAGCCTCGCCGACACGATGGCCGTCGCGTACCGGCCGGACGCGGACCGCGAAGGCGGCGTCGCGCTGGTGCTCGGCGCGGGCAACGTCGCGAGCATCGGTCCCATGGACGTGCTCTACAAGCTGTTCGTCGAGAACCGGGTCGCCATCCTGAAGATGAACCCGGTGAACGACTACCTGGGACCGTTCGTCGAGCGCGCCCTGGCGCCGCTCGTGGCCGAGGGCGTCCTGCGGATCGCCTACGGCGGCGCCGGCGAGGGCGGCCACCTCGCACACCACGCGCTCGTGGACGAGGTCCACCTGACGGGATCGGACACGGTGCACGACGCGATCGTGTGGGGCGCATCGCCCGACGAGCAGACGCGCAACCGCCGGAACGGCACGCCCGTCCTTCGCAAGCGGATCACGAGCGAGCTCGGCTGCGTCACGCCCGTCATCGTCGTGCCGGGCCGGTGGTCGCCGCGCGAGCTGGCCTTCCAGGCCGAGAACGTCGCGACGATGGTGGCGCTCAACGCGTCGTGCAACTGCAACGCGGCTAAGACGATCCTGACGTGGCGGGGCTGGCCGCAGCGGCAGGCGTTCGTTGACGCGGTCGCGGCCGCGCTCGCGGCGCTGCCGTCGCGCAAGGCCTACTACCCGGGCAGCGCGGCGCGCTTCGACCTGTTCCTCGGCGCCCACCCCGAGGCCGTCAAGCTCGGCGCGGCCGGGCCCGACACGCTGCCGTGGACCACGATCTTCGGTGTCGACCCGGCCGCCACGGGCGACCCGGTCTTCACCCGCGAGGCCTGGTGCCCGATCATCGCGGAGTCCCCCCTCGAGGCCCAAGACGCGGTAGACTTCCTGGACCAGGCGGTCCGGTTCTCCAACGATCATCTCTGGGGCACGCTGAGCGGCGTGGTCATCGCGCACCCCCAGACCGTGGCGCGGCTCGGGGACCGCTTCGAGCGGGCGCTCGCCGACCTGCGCTACGGCACGATCGGCGTGAACCACTGGGCCGCCCTGAGCTTCGTGCTCGCGGTCGCGCCGTGGGGCGCGTATCCGGGCCACACGCTCGACGCGATCGGTAGCGGCATCGGCGTGGTGCACAACACGCGGATGTTCGCCCGCCCGCAGAAGAGCGTGCTGCGCGGCCCCTTCGTGACGACGCCGAAGGCGCCGTGGTTCGTGGGACACCGGGCGTCACACCGCGTGGCGCGGCGTCTCGCCGGGTTCGAGGCACGTCCGTCACTGTGGCGGATTCCGGGCATCGCCGCGGCAGCCGTGACGGGCTGAACAGGAGGACGACACGACATGGATCTGGGCATTCAGGGGAAGCGCGCACTCGTCCTCGGCGCCGGCGGCGGCCTCGGCTCGGCCGTAGCGACGACGCTCGCCGCCGAAGGGGTGGACCTGTTCCTGACCGACTGGTACAAGACGACGCTGGAGCAGATCCGCGACGATCTGGCCGCGCTGGCCGCGGGCCGCGTCGAATCGCACTTGTGCAACCTGGCCGCCTCCGACGAGGTCGCCGGGCTCGCCGACGCGGCGGTCGAGCGGCTGGGCGGGGTGGACATCCTGATCAACATCACGGGCGGCCCGCCCTCGGGCTCGCTCCTCGCCGTGGACGACGACACGTGGCGGAAGCAGTTCGAGGGGATGGTGCTCAGCATCTTCAGCCTGACGAACCGCCTGCTGCCCGGCATGCGCAAGAACAAGTGGGGCCGCATCCTCACCAGCACCTCGTCCGGCGTGGAGCAGCCGATCCCGAACCTCGGGATCTCGAACGCGCTGCGCTCGTCGCTCGTCGGCTGGTCGAAGACGCTCGCGGGCGAGGTGGCCGCCGACAACATCACGGTCAACGTGATCGTGCCGGGGTACATCCACACCAAGCGCACCAACGAGCTCGACCAGGCGGAGGCCGAGCGCCAGAACAAGCCGGTGGAAGAGATCGTCAAGGCGTTGGTCGCCTCGATCCCGGCCGGCCGCTACGGCCGACCCGACGAGTTTGCCAACGTCGCGACGTTCCTCGTCAGCGAGTGCGCGAGCTACATCACGGGGTCGATGGTGCGCGTGGACGGGGGATACATCAAAGCGATCTAGGGGGTTGCAATCCAAGGCGCCGGACGGGCGTGCGTGGGGCGCAAGGTTCCTGGCTATGGATGCGGTTCTTGGGCCTGAGCATCGGTGGGTTGTCGTGGAGCGCGGTGCATCGAGCGTTCTGATCCGGCTTATCGACGGAAGGTGTGAACACCTTCACGAAACTGGACAGCCTGGCTTTCGCTTGGTTTAGAGCCTAGCCTGGCGAGGTCTTCTACCTCAAGGGCGAGAGCTATCGGCTGGAGGATAAATGGCACTTGGCGGCCGCCGCGGAGTCGTTCGCGGAGGCCCCAGCGGCGGGGATAGCGATAGTCGGGTCGAGGGTGGATCGCCAGTCCCAGGGCCTCCCTACGGGGTCGTTTTCGCGCGGACAGCCTCACCACACCGCGGTCGGGCGCTTCGCGCCCTCCCGCGGGGCCTCCGTAAGGCTGTCCGCGCGACGGTCACAAACCTCACCCCACCCCTCCGACTCCGTGTCGGTTACCGAATCGGATCGGCGTCGGCTTGACAACCGGACTTTGCACCTCGGTCTGAACGCCGAATTTCTTCGGCCTATACGTCAAGGGCGGGAAGGCTTTGAGAACCTCGGCCAGGATGGCCCACTGCCCCAGACCTGGTTGCCCCCGCCTCCAGTCGAAGCCTCGGCGGACCACCACCAGATCGTAGGACGGGACTACAATGCAGTAGTTCCCTTGTGCGCCAGAGGCGACGTAGGCGTCCTGTGGCAGGTCGCGCTGGGAGTCCGGCACGAGCCACCAGTGACCACCGTAAGTGTTGCCCCGCTGCCGGGTGCTGGAGGCAGGCGTCCGAACGAAGTCCACCCACTCCTCGGGGAGGATCTGCTGCCCGTTCCACCTCCCACGGTTCAAATAGAGGAGTCCGAGCCGCGCCAGATCCCGGGCGTTTGTGTAGATCTGGCTGCTCATTACATAGTTGCCGAAGCGGTCCGCGCCCAGAAGGGTGCTTCTCATCCCGATCGGGTCAAGGAGGACGCGGCGCGGGAACTCGAAGTAGCTCTGCTTGTCAGGGATGACAGCGCGAAGAGCCGCCGCTGACAAGAGCGCGTCGTCGTTCTGATAGTCGTACACCGACCCCGGCTCCCGGATGAGCCCCCGGTCGCGAGCGTGATAGAAGGAGTCCCATCCGCCAAAGTAGCTGAGGTGCGAGCCGATTACCGCCATGTACGGAGTGTCCACCGGGTAGAGGCCGCTGGACATGTTAAGCACGTTGCGAAGCGTGATCCTGCGGCGTGGATCCTGGGTGGGCTCGGGCCCTTTGGGGACCCAGTCGAAGGGAAGGGGTTTGTCGAGCGCTAGCAGGTCCTGTTTCACCGCTATCCCCACTAGCGTCGCCAAGATGCTCTTAGCCGCAGACCAGGTTCGCGTGCGGGTACTCATGTCAAACCCAGGTGCATAGCGCTCGTAGACGATCTGCCCTCGATAGACCACGAGGAGGCTCACGCTGACCTGTCCGGCATGGCCGCCGTGCCCCACCCGATCGAAGGCCCAGTTCCCGGCGGCCTCCAGGGCAGCCCGATCGACGCCGTCTGGAAGCGGCTTCGCCTCCTTCCTGTCACCGTCAGGCCACGCAATAGTGGCCGCGTCCCCAGGAGGAGGGGCCATTCGGAAGAGCGGGAGTTCGTCGATGTCACCGAAAGTCTGGTCAGGGGCCATTACGACGCACCCGAGCCCCTCGCGGTAGGCAGCGCGCATGGCTGGAACAGGATCACCGTCCTCGATCCCCACGGTCACGGCCTTGAGCTGCTCATCGACCTTCACCCGGGAGCGCGGCAGAGGCTCTACTTCACGGGCCCCGTTCAATTCCACTGCATAGACCTGATCTGCTGTCCGCCCCGAGACGAAGAGGCCATTGCAGAGCGTCAGCGCCTGTTCGCCCCGCCACGTGATCTCGCCTGTGAAGCTGTGGTAGTTGAAGCCCTTCTGTCCCTGTGCATCGACGACAGACCCTGGAGCCGCAAGCAGCGTCGCTAGAAGCCCAACGGCGAGCAGGCGGGACGCCGGCGAGACGATGTTCCCGACCGATTGATTAGAACCTGGCCTGAACATTGTGCCTCCTGGTTCGACGTGCATTGTTCTGCCTTGCCCCTCAGGTCAGCCAGTTTAAGCGTTCAGCAACAAACAAAAGTTCATTGCTTGGACGAGGCAGCGGTCGCTATCACTCGACACGCCGCACGCCAGGCAGATTACGCCCACCCAGTGCGCGTGTTTGTCCGCGAGGGTCATTGGTCTGCCTCCTTCCAGTCTTCCCGGCACGACAACTGTCGGAAAGACAGTCCGACTCGCCCTCGCTTCGCTTCGCGCGGCCACCCGATCCCGACTGTCACTACGATTGCAACTCAGTTCACCCTGACTGGCGAAGTCATGCAACCACTCCGCCCCCTACCTCCTTTGCCGTCCATCCCCAGCGGCAGTTCGCTAAAGCCCCTAGTTCGACCGGCGCGTCTATTCTTGGTTCCGCGCAGGAGCTCGTACGGCCCTGCTGGGAACGAATCTCTGCACCCGCTTGTATATGTCGACCTCACCGGTGTAGATGTTCCCGTGCGAATCCATATCGATGGCATGGACCCAACCAAACTGGCCGGCATTGCGCCCAAATGACCCGAAACTGCCGACAACTTGGAGATCAGCCCGGCGGAGCACCCAGACCTTGAAGTCGGCCCCGTCGGCAACGTAGATGTAGCTTTGCTTCGGATCTACCGAAAGCGTCAAGGCCCACAGCGAGCCCTGTTGGTACGAGGGCTTAGGGCGAGGTCCTCCGATGCTGCTCCGAGCGACGAATCCCTCCTTGATGAACGTGCCGTCTTTCTTGAACACCTGGATCCGATTGTCTCCCCGATCGGCAACGTAAACGAACCCGTCGCGCGAGAGCTTAATAGCATGCACCGGTCCCCGGAACTGCGAGGAGGCCTTGCCCGTATCCGTCGCATCGTAATCGTCGACGGTGTCGTCCGGGCGCTTCCCGTATGCTCCCCAGTGCCGCTTGTATGCGCCCGTGGTCGCGTCGAACACAATGACCCGGCGGTTAATGTATCCATCGGCCACGTAGACTTCGTTCGCCGTGTCGTCGACGAAGACATTTGTTGGTGAACCCAGATGGCTCGTGTCGTTGCTACCCTTGGTCACTCGGGATTGCCCGATCTGAAGCAGGAACTTACCGTCAGCGGTGAACTTAAGGATTGCGTGTTCCCCTTCTCCCCCGGCGAGCCAGACGTTGTCTTGCCCGTCGACAAAGATGCCGTGTCCGGCGCTGGGGCTGGGCCACTCGTACCCCTCGCCTGGGCCACCCCACGCCCGGAGCACCTTCCCATTCTGATCAAACTCAATCACCGGCGGGGCCTTGACGCAGCACTCACTGATCGGGGGGTTCTGTTCCGCACCCGCCTCTCGTGTCGTAATCGTCCCAGGGCGCTGGATAATCCAGATGTGGTCGTGCCTGTCGACGGCGATTCCGGCTACTTGGCCGATGGCCCAGTTATTCGGCAACGTCTCGGGCCACCAGGGGTCGACCACGTAGTCTGCCGCCTCCGTGTCGTTCTTGATTGTAAAGCTCTGCGCGCCTCCGGTCTCCGCGGCCCCGCCGCACCCTGACAGCCACAGGGTTCCCCCCAGGGCCACAATTGAGAAAACGCCCACTGAGCGGTTCATAACGCAGATTCCTTTCGAGGGCGACCATCTTACGCTCGTCCCGGCCAGGAAGAACGGGTGCGTGATCCCCACCTTCCTGAACGCGCCGCCCGACGAAGTCTTGTTTCCCTCCCGAACACCTGTGAGCGCCGCCGATTAGGTAGAACCCCCTCTTCAAAAAGTCAGTTCAGCGCTGAGTTTGAACAGACGGCCCTGGAGAACCACGGTCGGCTGCAGCCAGCTTGGGCCGTACCGCGGGTTGGTTGCCAGGATCGCAGCTCCGTTTAGCGTATTGTAGATGTCGAAGTTCCCTCGAAGACGCGTGCGCCCAAACCTGAAATTCTTGGTCAGCCGCAGGTCCAACTGAGTGCTGCGGTCCTCGAACATCGTCCCAGGAGCGATGATATTCGCGAGCGTCACCGAGCTGAGCCCCCCCGCCAGATTCCGACCGAGCGATTGAGCGATCTGCGCATTGGTCGCAACATAACTCGCGGTAATCGGAATCCCAGGAAAACTCTGGAACGTCGCACTGATCTGGGCGTCCCAGGGCAGCGGATACGTACCATTGAATTTGAGCTGTGTCTGGTACGGCATAACCACCTTGCAGAACAGAAGGTCCTGGGGCGAATCAACGACGAAACATGAGTTAGTCGCAGACCGTCCGATGCTTGCACCACCGGCCACGAACGCGTTTCCGCGGAAGCGAGCCGACACAGTCATATCAACACCGTTGTAGCTTTGGGTCTGCTTGCCGTACTCTGACGCGCGAACCACCATGTTATTGACGACGCCGTACAGCGTGGGCGTGACGTCATAGAACCCGCAGAGCTGATTGCCCCCGCCGCCGGGAAGCCGCGGATCAACTGGGAGCGTGATGCAGTACGGGTCATAATCCTGGGCGTCGACCGCGAGATTATCGGTAACCGTGAAATTGTACCACTTGTTGTAAAAGTACCCCATGGTCGCCGAAACACGCGGTAGCAGCTCGTGTTGAACCATCGCCGCGTATTGCCAGCTGTAACTCCGGTAGCCGTGGATGACGTTATCGGCATACTGTGTAGCGATGACCGGCTGCCCGAACTTGAGATTCGAGATCTGTCCGCACTCGCCGTTCGCGAGCGGATTGTTCAAATCGCACTCGGGAATGAAATCGCGATTTGCATCCCCCCATTTCCGGGTAGTACTCCCGACGATGTCGTTCACAGGGTTGTACAGATTACTCAGTGCCCGACCGCGCACATACCGGCCGGCGACCACCTTGAGCGCCGTCTTGCCGTTGCCAAACAGGTCGTAGGCGGCACTCACCCTCGGCTGGACATCCGTCGCGCACGGGGCGCAATCGACTGGCCCGAAACTGAGTCCCGTGGGCAGGAAGCGAGAGGCCGGCACCTCCTGGGCGGGGGAACCTCGTTTGAGGTAGTCGAGCCGCGCGCCCATGTTGAGCGTCAGACGCTTGATTGTCCACTGATCCTGAATGAACAACCCAAGATCAGGCCTCGTGAGGTGCGTGTCCGATCTCGGCGTCAGGTATTCCACGATTGAGTCCGGAATCCCGTTACGGACAACGTAATCCAGGTCGGTCGGTTTCTTTTGCAGCCGGCTGTACCATTCATGCACCACATCGATCCCCGCCTTGAGCGCGTGCGACCCGGTGACATACGATACGGAGAACCGCGGCTCCCACATCTTAATGGTGCTCGGTCCTAGAGTGCCGTACACCGACCGATACGTGAAGTTCGTGCTCACGTCCCTTATGGTGATCGTGTCGGGCAGCACCTCCGGCTGGGTGAACTTGTCGACGGTCTGGATGGTATACATCACACCTGCCTGAAACAGCAGTCTGTTCGACGCGGTGAAGGTCCAGCTCCCGGTAGCGACGCTGACGGGGCTATAGATAAAGAGGGGGGCTGCCTCCGGCGACGTCTGCGAGGTGATGTCGCGGTGCAAATCGCCGCGGCGCTGCCAGTCATAGGAGAAGGCGAAGCCGTGTCTCGGCTTGGGCTGCCATCGCAGCCGAACGGCACTTGTATGCCCTGTGAAGTCATTAATCCCGGGTTTAGTGGGGTCCGGGGTATACGTCGGTGCGTCCGGAGTTTGGTTGTAATATAGCCCCGCGACGTAAGCGGTGGTGCCCCAATTCCTGTACGACGCGAAGAACCACAGGTTGTCTCGCTTGATGGGTCCGCCAAACGTCGCGCTGAGATCCCAGTTCTCCTTGAACCTGTTGATGCTGGCCGGGTTCAGGCCGCGCGACACCAATTTGTCGTTGATGTTGTTGTTCTGAAACCGTTCGTTCGTAAAGGTGCCGAATAGGCTACCGCTGAACGTGTTGCCGCCACTCTTGGGAATGAAGTTCAGCGAGACACCGGCGCCCTGGACCTCGGCGGTACCTGCCCCCAGATCGAGGCTGGTTTCCTGCATGGCATGCGGATCGGGAACGAAGAGCCGATTGTAACCACGAAAGTTGGTCTCGAACCCGTCCAATTTAATTTTGGCATCTTCTCTGTTGTCGCCGTGATACGTCATGTGCTCCATCACATCGCCGCTGCTGCCGCCGACGTCCTGCGGTTGGGCACCCGTGGTCGACGCGTTATTCGACATCGCCGTGACGCCGACGGTCAATGAAGCGTAAGACGTCACACCTTGCGCCGTGGGGACCGTATCGAGGACTTCTGTCGAGATGACGTTCCGAACCGCCGTGTTCTGCACGTCGACTGTCGGGGCCGCGCCGACCACCGTGACGGTCTCCGCAACTGCGGCCGGGGCCAATTCGGCGTTGACGCTAGCCGTGAAGTTCACCGGCAGCTCCACGCCTTCCCGCCTCACTGTGGTGAAACCAGGCAGGGTGAACGTGACGGTGTAGACGCCTGACGAGAGCGCAATGATCTTGTACTGTCCCTGTCCGTCCGTGACGACGACGCGAACTTTCTCGATCAAGGCGGGACTGGACGCTTCGACTGTCACGCCGGGCAGGACGCCACCTGAGGTGTCTTTCACCACTCCTGCGATGCTCGCCCCCGACTGTGCCGCCGCACTTGACACGCCGACCAGTGCACAAACCAACGTGCCGAGGCTGACGATGAGTTTCTGTCGCATGCTTTCCTCCAGTTCTTCCTCCCGTGTGGTCATTTCGGAATCAACCACGGCGGCCCGTGTGCGGTTATGACTCGCCTGGCACTGGTCCAAAATCACGCGGCGGCGCCCGGTGTTTCGTCGCCGCTTCGTAGGCCGACGCGATCTTGAAAAGCGTCGGCTCGCCGAAGGGTCGAGCGAGGAAACTGATCCCCACCGGAAGTGCCGCAGGAGTCGGTCCGACTAGCCGGGTGCCGCCACGAGCCGCGGAATCGCGAACACGGTCGAACACCTCGGTCGTGAACCCTGCCGGTACCGAGATCACCGGAAAGCCCTGTCGGCCGAGAATCCCCCAATTGGACGCGTCCCTGCCGTTCACCGTGGGCTCCAGAGGTGCCCCCAAGATGGAGGGGGGAATATTCCCGGTCGGAAAGACAACCACGTCGAGCTGCTGTATCGCCATGCACTGAAGGACGATCTGCTGGTAGGCAAGACGCTGCAGTATGCGATCCGCGTTATCCAACGTCAGGGCCCGGTCAGTCGCCAGGAGCGCGGCCTTCCTGTCGGACATTCGGGCGTCGGGGCGAATGTCCGTGTAGAAAGTCGCCTTGTCTATTAAGTCCTTGATACTCCTGATGTGCGCGTCGCCGCGTTCTCTCAGGTATAAGCTCAAATGGTACTTCCCTTCTCCTACGACCTGCAGAGACGCATCCTCCGCGGGTGTGAAGACAGGGCGACCCGTATCGCCAGGTCGTCCGAGATTCCGAATCGTCGGATCCATCGGCCCATTCGGAACGAGCGATGGGTCCACGAACATGTCTACGAGAAGCGGTATGTGATCAGCTCCCTGAGGGAAGAGCTGTGGGTACTGCCTGATAAAGAGCTTGTTGCGATACACCGGAACATACCTGGCGACGCACGGTTGAAACAGCGCCCTTCCAGAACCCGGATCGATGATGGTCGCTCCGATCCTGCTCAGATCGCCAATGGCTCTGTCCACGATATCGATGGTTTCAGAATCAGCCTGGGTGAAGAGGCTCTTGTTCATGAACTCGCGAACGACGCCAATCCGGACGCCGTCGAGGCGCTTCTCATTGGAGAAGCTGTGGTACGGCTTGAGGGGGCTACGGCCGATGCTGAAGGCGGTCTGTTCGTCTTTCTCATCGTAGCCGGCGATAACATCAAGAACGCGCGCGACATCTTCGACGGTGCGGCAGATTGGCCCGGTCCGGGTGTTCAGACTCATACCCGCCATTCCCTTGCGGCTCACGAGCTCCTGGGTCGGTTCGATTCCGACGGTGCTGCTCGCCCTGGCGGGCCAGATGATTGATCCGCCCCCTGACTCGGCGATGCTGCACGTCACCAAGTTCGCTGCCACCGACGTGCTGGAACCTCCGCTCGAGAGGCCGGGAATCCGAGCCGTGTCATAAGGGTTGCACATGACGCCGCCAAAGGAACTCCGAACGGTTCCCGAAGCCGATTCTCCTAGGTTCGCCTTGGCCAGGATGATTGCTCCAGCGTCGCGCAGCCTCTTCACGACAGTGGCATCATCCGGAGGGCGATCGTTTGCATAAGGGGCATTCATTCCGCTGGTGGTGCGCATGTCAAAGGTGTCATACTGGTCTTTGATGGCCATTACGACGCCATGCAACGGACCGACGAAACCGCCTGTAGCCCGAAAGTGAGCATCCAGCGCCGCAGCGACCTCTAACGCATCAGGCATTGCAGGGTTGTCATCGACCGAGTCCGTCATGCTTCTGGCTTTGCGGGGATCAAAGCCCATGGCCCTCAGCCTCGCTGGACGCAGGTTCAACGTCATGAGCGCGTTGATCTGCCCCGCATTCTTGATTGGCGCGACAAATCCCAGGATCCCATCCGGTTGATTGACGCAGACACCGTTGTACGCCTTTATCCGACCAAGATACAGGCGGACCAATTGTGTCACTGTGATCCGTCGCTCCCGGATCGCTCGTTGGATGTCGGCGATTGTGGCTTCCTCCAAGTGAAATGTCCACTTGGCCGACGTCGGTGCCTTCACGGTCACCGCGCTGTGCGCGGCGGCTCCCTGTCCCCGCGCCGCGGCGGGCCGGAACGCCGCCCACATGACCGCGCTGAGAATCAGGCCAACGATGACTGATGTCGTTCTGACCCGCATCAACCCTGCGAGGAATACCGGGTGCCTGGTGCCGGCGTGGTGGATCCGTCTGACTGGTGACGGAACTCCTCCAGCATGGCGGCACATCTCTTTTCTTTGTGACCGGGTCAGTTCCTTTGCCACGCGGCCAGTCCTTTGTCACGCGGCCAGCGTCGATCTCGCACTCTCGCTCGTCGAGGCAGAGTGCACATCCGGGCTCGGTCTGCCGTTCTAGCGTGACGAGGCTGTTCCCTTGACGTAAGGGACCTCAATATTCAGTTGTTGCCGATGTGCCCGAGAGCCACCGCATGGCGGCGTGCGCCAGGAAACTGAGGGCTGTGTGGGCCACGCCGCTGAGCGCCCGGGCTTTTCGAACTGCATTCCAACACCGGACTGTCGCCGATTCTCACCGGAGAAGCTCGCCCGGTCGGGAGGTTAGCCAGAACCCTCCGCGCTTGTCCAATCAGAAAATCTAATAGGCAGATAAGCATGCGGCGGCTCCGTCAAGCACCGAAGTGCTCGTCCCTGGGCAAGCCGCTCGGTCCGGGTTCAGCGTAGGCGTTCGAGGAACACCGTCTTGAATCGAGGGCGGGATCACGTCGATCCTCGACGTAGGAGGGGCGACGATGGCGAAACCCGTGACGCCGATGAAACGCCGCGCGCACCTCCTATGGCCCGATGGCGCGCCAGTGGGACGCCAACACGTACGAGCGCGTCGCCTGAGGCGCGACTGACGGAGATCGGTGTAAGCGGATGACCCGGGCGGATCCTAAGAGCGAGTAATGGATCACTCGCGCGCCCCCGACCTCACGATCGACGATCTCTCCACGGCACGCGCACTCATCGCCACCCTCCACGACCAACTCACCACCCTGCAATGCGAGAACGCCTCGCTGCGTCACCAGCTCGATGTCCTCTGCCAACGGCGACGAGCTACTTGCAGACCGATGACACCCCGCTCACCGTCCTCAACGAGCGGAGCAGGAGTTCCAAGGGGCGGCTCTGGGCGTATCTGGATCCGCTCGGGCGTCAGCTCGTCTTCGACGCGACCCCCACGCATGAACGTGACGGGTGCTGCCGAAATCGCCACTGGGCGAGGCGCTTCGGCACCTGGGAAACCAGTGGGTCGGCCTGCAGTGCTTGGTCGAGGACGGGCGCGTGCCCATCAACAACAACGCCGCATTGGCCAACTCACGCCCAAGGGCTGGCCGCAGACCTGTGGCCACACCACGACGAACTGACTCCTTCCGCGCTTCGAGTCGCGCGAATTCCGATTCCTCCCTGCCGATGACTCCGCCGCCGCCAGCCAACGGGCGATTCTCAAGACGGTGTTCGTCGAACGGTTACCGAAGGCCTGGCTGGGGACCGCCGATCCAGGTGTCGTCGACTTCGACTTCGCCATGCAGCGGCTCGCGGACCGCGTTGACCATCGCGCGTCCCAGCTTGTGGAGCATCATCGACGCGGTTTCGTAACGTCACAAACCGAGGTGTCGCTGCAACAACAGCGCCGAGATGCCCCGACTGTCGGTCGTCATCAGATAGGCCGCCCGGAACCACTGCGTCAGCGGCAGCTTCGTATTGTGCAAATTCGTCCCCGCCGTCAGGAACACCTGATGCCGGCATGCCGCGCACTCAAAGCGTTGGCGTCTGACGCTGGCGTAGGCGCGCTGGTGTGTGGGGTGAGGCTTGGCACGTGACAGCCGCACTGGGCTTCGACGGCTCGACACCACTCACGCAAGTGCGTGCTGGGGCATCACCGGAAACGAACTCTGGCTGCGCAACATCACCCGCGAGTACGGCCCTTGGGGGCTCTACCACGGTTATGGCTCTTCCCCGCTGCTGCACGAAGACTCCCTATACATCCAGGTCCTGCATGGCTCGCTCACTGACCGGCCCGCGGTGGTGATGGGTGAGTTGGTATTTGTGCGCAGCCGCATCAGACCCCTCCTGGCGCTGCGCGCCGGCGGTCGCGGCGATACCACAAGCACGCATCGCTCTGGTCCGTCAACTGTGGCCCTGACGTGACCTCACCGGTGAGTGACGGAAATTACCCCTACATCATTCGCGACGACGCCACCCTGTACTGCTACGACGCACAGACGGGCACGGAAATCTATGCCGGCCGCCGCCCCGTCGTTACGGCACCTACTCTGCCTCATTGGTCCTGAACCGACGGCAGGATTCACGCCGTCAGCGAAGACGGCGTCGCGTCGGTGCTCGAGGCCGTCCCGCGGTTCGAGGTCCTCGCAGAAAACGACCTGGACGGCTACACTCTTAGTTCCCCGGCCATCTCCAACGGCCAGATGTTCCTGCGCACCGACTTCGCTCTCTGGGCCATCGGCCCGCCTCGGTAATCGCCGACGGTACTGCCAGTTTCCTTGAGAATGCGCGAGAACTCGCAAATTCTTGTGGGTCGAAGCTTCAGCCGCGACATAAGACCACGGAACTATAATCCGGCTTTTAGCCGCTCAAGTTCTTCATCCAGGGTCTTCGGGCTAGATTGTCAGTAAAGGTCGCAGCTCGCGCACGTTGGCCACTCCCTCCAGCGCGTTCACGCGCCGGATGAGGGCCTCGGTCCGCTCACTACCCAGCACCGGCGTCATCAGATCTCGGGCCTTCGCGTTCAAGCCCTCGGCATCCAAGGGGTTCTCCTTGGTGCCAGGGGGATAACGGGTGAAGTGGCTCACCCTGCGGCCGTCGCGCAGGGTCACTTCCACCAATCCACTGCGCGGCGCGGACGGGTCCATTAGCTTTTGATCGGCCACCAGCTCCACGCGTTCCCTTACCGCGCGCACTTGCGGATCGTTCATGCGCTCAGGAGAGTGGCTGCTGGAGAAAGAGACCGTGCCATCGAGCAAAGCCACGGCCATGAGGTACTGGCAGTTGACGTCCTGCATCCCGCTGTTATCAACAATACGGGCGCCGTCTGCCGGCAGCCGGACGACGATGCGCTGCACATTGTCCGGGCGCAGGCCGTACTCCCGTCGCAGCTTGAGGAGCGCGTCCAGAGGCGCCTGGTTGGGATAGCCCACGGCAAACGTCTTGATCGCCGTTTCGGAAACAAAGAACCGGCTGCCCAGACCAGCCAACATTTCCTCCGGCTTGGGTTCGGTGGAGAACGCCTGGAGCACGTTGTGCTCGCCGCTCATTACGTCCCGCGCGCCGGTAGAGCCCATCTCTACCATGATGGCCGCAGTGACGCCGTTTCTGGCCGACATCCCGCCGAAGTCAAAGGCCTTCTCGATGTGCTCGGCATCCTGCGTCCAACTCCACACGCTGGACACCTGCTGAGCTGCGTAGGAAAGCGCATAGCGCATCCGGGTCTCATCCAGGCGAGCCAAAGAGGCCGCAGCCGCCGCACTGCCGAACGTAGCGCTCATGCCCTCGACTCCGCGGTGATGGGCGCGCATCAGGTCGGGTCCCAAAGCCATGAGAAAGCGGCAACAGAAGTCGTAGCCAAGCGTCACTGCCCTCAGCAGATCCGCTCCCGAACGACCTTCCCGTTCCGCCATGGCCAGGGCAGCGGCTACTACCCCACAACCGGGATGCGCCTTGGTTACCGGCTCGAAGTCATCGGTTTCATCAGCGTGGCCGAACATCCCGTTGGCCAAAGCAGCATTTACTACCGAGGTCACAATGTCCGTCGTCAGAACGGAAGCCTCCGGGACGCCACCTTGCGCGCGCACGTAGCGAATGGCCATCTCTCCGGGCTTGAGGCGAGCACCCGAAACCATTGCCGCCAGCGTGTCCAGGATATGTTGCTTGCTATCGCGCACAACGTTCGGAGGGAGATCTCGCTCGCGCGCCTCCACCATGTAGCGCGCCAGCCGGCCGGTAAGATCGGCAGCCCCCGAAGACGTCCTCTGAGGGCGCCCACTGGGAGGAGCGGTTGCCGCTGCCAACGCTTTCCCAGGAAATGCGGCAGCTACGATGAGTCCACCCGTACTTTGCAGGATGCGGCGCCGTGTCAACATGGAGCTGGCCTTTCGAGTAGCCTGGTTGCCATCGTCCCTCATGTCGTACTCCTCATGTGACCCGGAATTCTTACAGCATGCGCTTGACTGTGGACGGTATCGCCGTCTCTACCCGACTGGTGCCGATTCTCAGCGACGCGCCTAGTCCAGTCTGCACCTTTATCTGAACCTTCCGCGCGTGTCCAATCGAAATATCTAATGGAGCGATAAGGGTGCGTCGGCTCCATCAAGCAACCGAAGCAGTCGTCCCCGGGGCAAGCCGCTCGGTCCGGGTTCAACGCGCGTTAGGACCAGACCTGAGTCCCTCACCTGCTCCGCGACATCGCGACGCAGTACGAGCACTGGGTGACGGCGCGTGCCGCGCGATGCGGCGCGCCGATCATCGAGGCGCCCTACGGGCGACGCAACCAATTCGTTGAACCCTACTTTCGTCGCCCGCAGCCGGACCAGATCGTTGTGATCCTGAAGACCCGCGAACCGGCGCGGATTTCGGTGACGATCGGCAAAGACGACGGGCGGCACCTGTGGTACAAGCGGCGCTGGGTCATCAGTACAACTTCTACCTCGAGGACCGCGACGGGGCCGGATGTTCGTCCGCGTCTGTTCCTATTTGCCCTCCTGGACCCGCATCTGTCTTTTAACCAGCATCAGTGGCTCACGCGTCCGGATGGCCGCCGAGGGTCTCGACTTGCGACAAGCCGGGAACGTTCTTGACCTGTGGCTACCCGGACCGCACTCACCGCCCGCGACTCAGTCTGACCCATCTTGAACACTTTGCGGGCTGAAAGACCTGGTGTCCTGCAGAATGGCTAATGTTTTCACGTGATCCGCGGGTGCGGCGCGCGACATGTAGTGTCACGTCTCGCCCCAGATTATC
>JAHECP010000296.1 GCA_024641665.1 Acidobacteriota bacterium | reverse complement strand
CGCGCGGCAGGCTGCTTCGGTCGCGAAGCGCCGTTCGAATTCGGCCAGATCTTGAGGGAAATCGTCCACCGGGCCGTACGCTATATCTTGGGGCTACCGGAGTCAAGTAAATACCCAACCGTATCGAAATACTTCGACAGATCGGCATCGACGATGTCGATGTGCCCCTCATCAATCGCCCGGTGCACGGTCCGGACCGCATCGAGCGCACTCCGCTTCGGACGGTATCCAAAGGCCGCCTCATCGAAGTCCGCTTCGAAAATCGGTTCGAGCACCAGCGTCGCGGCGGTCTGGACGACCCGGTCACGGATCGTCGGGATACCGAGCGGGCGCTGGCCCGTGCCCCCAGGTTTCGGAATCATCACCCGTTTAACCGGTTGCGGTGTGTAGCGTCCTGTTCGAACCTCCTCCCGAACGACCTTGAGCCAGCGGTCCACGCCGTCTGCCTCGATGTGCGTAAAGGTCTCGCCGTCCACGCCGGGCGCCCCACCGTTCGCTCGGCAGCACGCGTAGGCGTAGGCCAGGATGTCTTCACGCCACACCTTGTCATACAGGAAGTGAAACCGCCGGGTCGGCTCCTGCTTGGCCTTCACGTAGAGCGCTCGTTGGAGCTTCCGAATCGTTTCCGGAGTTGCCAGGCTCACGCCAATCTCCTCATCTCGGCTCGTTCGAACGCACCCCGAACCAGGGCTCCTTTCCTCCCCCGGCATTACCCGGGTTCATCGGTCGTATGAGCCCCTCCGACGCCTGCCGCGCTCGGCTCCCGATGGCGCCGTTGCCAAGTCGCCTTGGCGGCCCGACAGGGTTCCCGTGTTGCCAGTCACCGCCTGCGTACGTGCTGCGCCCACTACCCCGGCGAGCAGGACGACCGTCACATGTCGGTGCATCGGGTCGCCCCCACGGGCCTTCGTCTATTGAGAGGAGACTCGGCGCTCGCATTCAACCTTTCGAGGCCTGCTCAGGCTTCACTCGCGTTGCGGCCCGCACGCTTGCTCACCCGCCCAAGGCGGATGTCTGTCCCCAGGGCTTCGATGGGTTGGTCACCCGCACCATCGCCTGGGTAGCTACCAAGGCCTACCGACACCTCCTTGGGCCGGACTTGCACCGGCTGCGTTGACTGACCTTTCACGGCACGCTCTCACTCATTATTGGCACAGGGGGGGGACCCTTCGGCATCCCGGCCATGCCACACTGTATGGCCAAGTCGATCAACCGCGACGGCAGCAGCGCAGCATATCCCGAGCGGCCGGTAAAGCAGCAATTCGGTAACCCGCTGAGGCAGGACCTTTGCTATTTCGATGTCACACGCCAGATATCGTCTCGTCATCCACCCGTCGTCATCCGGCTAAGGAGCAATGGACCGAAACTGGATAAGTCCAAGCTTGCGGACAGTCGCAGTCTAGCACTCCGGCTGGCCCGATCGAAGCGTCTTGGGAGGTGACAATCTGGTGGACGACCCGGCCGTGCACGGGGTGCAACGTGCACGACGTGCAAGGTGCCTGGTGGCGCGCAGGCCGGGCCCACGCGCGGCATACTCAAGGAAGATGCGCCGCAGCGTCAGGCCCGGCGCCTCTTCGCACCTTCGTGGGCCTTCGTGCACCCGGTGCACCTGGGTGCACCGACGCGTTCGGCGGATCGAGGCCCTGGCCTCAGCTCCCGACCGTCTGCCCGGCTTTGACGATCCACGGCGTGCCGAACCGGTCGATCAGCATGCCGAACCCCTTCGCCCACAACGTCGGCTGAAACGGCATCTGCACCTTGCCGTCCTGCGCGAGCGCGTTGAACACGCGTTCGCCCTCGGCGGTGCCGTCGAAGTGCAGGGCCACGCAGAATCCGGCGGGCTTCGAGAACTGTCCGGAAGGCGTGTCGGCGCCCTGCAGCACCTGATCGCCGACCTGCAGCGTCACGTGCATGACGCGGCCGTGCGCGTCAGGCGGGATGCCTGAGGCCATCGGCGACTCGCCCATCGTCTGGATGAAGGCGATCTTCCCACCGAGGGTCTTCTCGTAGAACTCGAAGGCCTCGCGGCACCGGCCGTCGAAGGCCAGGTACGGATTCAGCTTCATCGACCTGCTCCCGGTTCTGCGCGCACGCCATCGTCGCGCTACGATATAGAGCTCCTGCTGCCAGTACTGGCGCATGCCCACGTGAGGCGGGAACAGCCAGAACAGGAAGCCCTCGTGCGGCAGCAGCCCCTCCGGGCGGGCCTCGACCGACCTGGCAATTTTCGGTCCGAAGCCCATCAGCGTCTTGACGCCCGTGAGGGCGTTGACGCGCATGCCCAGGTAGATGACCACCAGGTCCGGGAATCCAGACAGATCAACCGTACGGCGATTGACTCCGGCTTTCATGCCCTGTTCCTTCCTCGCGGCGGCCGCCTGCCCGGCCGACGAATAGCCGACCAGCTCGACAGTCGATGTGCATGCGGAAGGAGGCAGTCTAGCACCACGGCTGGCTCGGTTGGAGCGTTTTGGCGTGGGGCGTGGGGCTCAGGGTAGGGCTGGGCTCACGACGTACGCGCAGCTTCATTGAGCGAAGACGCGCCCAAGCGTCAGCCCCGGCGCCTCCTCGCACCTCCGTGCACCCGGGTGCACGGCTGCGGGCGAATTCTCGTTGGGCCGCCGGTAGCACTAATGTGCTACCATGCGAGGTATGACCAAGGAAGTGACTCTTCGCCAAGCTGGCGGATCCGTGAGCGCCACCCTGCCCAAGAGCATGGCCGAGCGGCTGCGCCTGGAGGCCGGCGACCGGGTCCTCGCGGTAGAGACGGATCGCGGGATTCTGTTGACACCCTACGACCCTGACGCCGAACGGGCGCTGCGCGTCGCGGCCAAGGCGGCAAAGAAGTATCGGAACGCCCTTCGAGCGCTGGCGAGGTAGCCGGTGGCCACACGTCGGCCGGAACCGAAGTGGCTGAGCCGGATGGTCGTCGACGCCATCCACAGCGACCAGCTCCGCGAGCACGGAGGCCTGCCGGGAATTCGCGACGAGAACGCCCTCCAATCGGCTCTTGCCCGACCGCAACAGAAGTGGCATTACACGGGTCGCGCCGACCTTCCGATGCTCGCCGCAGCGTACGCCTTCGGCCTCGTGAACGACCACCCCTACCGCGATGGCAACAAGCGCATCGGGTTCCTGGCCATGGTCACCTTCCTCGGTGTGAATGGCCACGAGTTCTCGGCCACCGACGCCGAGGTGGTGGCCGAGATTCTCGGGCTCGCCGAGGGCCGCGTCTCAGAAGCAGCGCTCGCCGATTGGATCCGGCAGCACAGCTCGAGACGTCGGTGATTCAGGGCCGGATGGGCCGGCGCGCAGTTTCCATTGGCTGAAGACGCGCCCCAGCGTCAGGCCCGGCGCCACCTCGCACCTGGTGCACCTGGTGCACCCAGTGCACCCTCGTGCACCCTATCCAAGCCCCAACGCCTCCGCGTTGCTCGCGACGCGCTCGTCGAAGGTGAGCATGGCGAGATCGGCGTACGCGTCGGCGAAGAGCAGCGCCGTGGACAGGTGCACGGCGTCCAGCGTGCGCACCGGCTCGGCGGGAAACGGCTCGTCCGCGCGTGCCAGCGCCGCGCCGGACACCCCCATCAGGACCCAGCCGCGGGCCGCGCGCGCGAGGAGGCCGCGCAGATGCCGCCCGTCGGCGGCGGCGAGCTCGCCGAGGTGCTCGGCGCGCACGAGCGCCCGGCGCACCTCGGTCAGCATCAGCGCGGACGTCACCACCCGATCGGCGCGATCCACGGTGGCACGCACCTCGGCCGCCCGAGGCTCGCCCAGCAGCCACGCCAGCGCCGCCGAGGATTCCAGGTAGACCGTCACCGGCCGCCCTCGTCGCGCGCCGCGTCGAGCCAGCGCCGCGCGGTGCCGTCGGGGAGCCGCACCGGCGACTCGGGCAGCGGCGCCTTGGGCCCCGTCGGCAGCCGGACCTCCCCCGCCTCCACCCACGCCGCCAGCGTCGGGTCGAGCGCTCCCTCGGGCACGCTCCCCGGCTCGCGCAGCTCCGCCACGACCTGCTGCCGGTCGGCCACGAAGACGCGCACCCCGCGCCGCACCTCCCGCAGGTACGCGCTCAGGTTGTTCTTGAGCTCCTTGACGCCGACGGTCTTCAGGCTGGCCATGCCCACAATTGTAGCTACCGGTAGCTACTTATGGCAAGGCACGGGCAAGGCCCCCTTCCGTGGTGATTTCCGTGGTCATTTCGTGGTACTTCCGTGGGACTTGTCGGGCCCTTCCCCGCTGCCCTTTCTGACCAATCGCCCGACGAGCCCCAGCAGAATGACGACGGCGAGGATCAGCACGCCCCAGAAGAGCGCCGGGGCCATGGCGACCGGCGGCGCGGGCGGCTCGAGCGGCTGCTCCGCGCCGGCCGCGATCTCCTCGGCGGCGCTGCCGAGCACGGTCCCCGTGAGCAGCGCCAGATCGTAGCGCGGCGGCGCCAGCCCGGGCTGCCCGTACACCATCCGCAGCGCCGCGCCGGCCGGACGAAAGAACCGCACGCGCACCGACGGCAGGAGGAACGACGCGGCCGTCATCGCGAGCGGGCTGTTGTCGCCCTCGTCCACGGTCAGCAGCAGCTCGGTCGCGTCCACGCTCGGCAGCCGGAGGCCGAGCTTCGGCGCGGGCGTTTCGGGATCGGCGTGCCGCCAGTCGGCGCCGGTCACCAGCTCGGTCCACGCGTTGCGATGCCGCTGGTCCGGCGCGTGCTCGATCGACACGCGCACCGATCGCGAGAAGACGCGCGCGGCGGTTTCGAGCACGAGCGTCCCCTCGGGCAGCCGCGCGTACGGCAGCATCAGGCGGTAGCGGCTGACGGTCCGGCCCGGCGCGGCCCGCGAAGGCTCGGTCGCCAGCCGCGCCGGCGGCGGCAGGCGCACGGCCAGCGGCTCGTCGAGCCACTCGAGCAGATAGGGGACCTGGCGGTCGCGGGCGTCGACGATGCGCAGGTCGCTG
>JAHECP010000009.1 GCA_024641665.1 Acidobacteriota bacterium | reverse complement strand
TCGCTCACACACCGTGCCGCCGAGTCGATCGATGCAGGACGACGAACAAACGAGGGGACACGCTCACGCGGTGAGCGAGGGAGAGATCTGGCCACTTGACAAGTGACAGCCATATCAACGCACTGATAATAGGCCTGTTGTGTCCCGATGGTGCCGGGCATGATCCTGGCTACCCTCGGAAAGCGGCGCTCACCCGTGGTAGAGCGGCTACGAGGGTCCATAATGCTCCCTCCGCGGGGCGTTCCGCTTCTGCTCGTGACGATCTTCTCGCTGAACGCGACACTCGTCTGTGCCCAGACCCAGACTGTCACACTCAGGATCACGGCCGATGTCGGCACCCAGGCGAGGTTGCGCGTCTCAAATACAGTCTTGCGGTTCGACGGGTCGCGCTCGGCGGAAGTCCAGCCGCAGGCCACCGTCGAGTTCGACGCTCGCGCCCGCACACATAGCGGTGGCGAGGTGGTGCTCACCGTTGAACTGCTTGATGACCTCGTCGATCTGGATCAGACCGGAAAGG
The DNA here is from genome assembly GCA_024641665.1 of Acidobacteriota bacterium. Lineage (GTDB taxonomy): Bacteria > Acidobacteriota > Vicinamibacteria > Vicinamibacterales > JAHECP01 > JAHECP01. The sequence continues at coordinate 68,484 of JAHECP010000009.1, read as the reverse complement.
CTCCTACGACACTCAGCGCCGCTGCGTCAGGCGATGCGTCGAGTCAGGGGCGTCTCAGCACGGGAACGCGACATGTCGTCGCCCGCTGGATCGGGAGTGGCATGCGCACGGGGCGTGTCTGCTTCTCGGTGATCGGCGAATCGCCGGAGGGGGCGCTGACCGTGCCCATCCGGATGACCCTCATCGTGCCATGACTCGCGCGTCGCGCGCGGCCGACCGCGAGCCGGCCCGATGCGCGCGGTCGCCCGCGTAACCCCATCGTGCTCATCGCCGCGAGGAACTCGGCGTTGCTCGGCGTCTTGCCCATCTCGCCGAGCATCAGTTCCGTCGCTTCGGTGGGGAGAGCGGCGAGAGCACCTTGCACCCTCAAGCGCCACCTGCACGCCATCGTCTTTGCGCAGAGCCGCCTCGCGGTCGAGATCCTGACGACGTATCTCGAGGGAGTCCGCCGTCGCCGCCCTTCAAGGCGGACGAGCGACCGCGCTGGCGAAAGAATGCGCAGTACCGGCTGGCGCGGCTCGAACGAAAGCTGGCGGGCGTACACGAGAAGGGCGGCCACCGACTGAGTGCCTACGCGGCGGTGAGGAGGTCATGCACAATTCGCAGCACATCCTCTTCCCAGAGCGGCTTGAAGTGAATCTGCGCGCGCAGCCTCTCTAGCTCACGTGCGACCCACTCCTCGACGAAGAGGTCACCGGTCACAACGGCCACCGGAATGTGGGCGTTTGGAACGGTGGCCCGCAGCCGACGCAAGAACTCCAGACCGTCGGTAGTCGGAAGGCGCAAGTCGAGGAGCACTGCCGCCGGCGGCGTGCGCTCCAGTTCCGCGAAACCCGATTGGGCGTCGAGGGCCACACGAACGCTGTAGCCTTTGACCTTGAGCATGTACTCAAAAGCCTCCACCGCGCCGGGATCATCCTCGACGATCAGAATCGAGGCATCGCGCACGCCGGAATCAACCGTGGCTGGAAGATCGTCCACCATGCTCAGTGTCTGCTCACAGAGACAGTCGATTCTCGCCCAGCCTGGCCAACGTGATGGTCCAAACACTCGCGCACTTTCGTCGCCAGGGTCTCAGCCGCGAATGGCTTCTGGAGAAAGCTGACGTTCGGGCTGACCGAGCCCAGCGGGATGGCCACCTGGCTCGCAAATCCCGACACGTAGAGTACCTTGATGGCCGGCCGGAATCGCACGAGGCGTTGAGCGAGATCGGTGCCCTTCAACTCGGGCATAATGAGGTCAGTCACCAGCAAGTGGATCGGCTCGCGATGGCTTTCCCCAATGGCGATGGCGTCAAAGACATCCCGCGCCTGCAGGACGGTGTAGCCGTACCCTCCGAGCATCTTTCCGATGAGGGCGCGGACGTCTGGTTCATCTTCAGCAAGCAGAATCGTTTCCGTTCCCTGCAGGGTCGTCACGGACGGCGCCCTCGACCCTGTGGATTCGATCGCCTCGTTCACTCTTGGCAAGTAGATGGTAAAAGTCGTTCCGACTCCAGGGGTGCTCTCGACCGTGATATAGCCGCCACTCTGCCTCACGATCCCGTACGCCGTGGACAGGCCGAGGCCGGTGCCTTTAGCGGGCCCCTTGGTCGTGAAGAACGGCTCGAAGACGTGGGCGAGCACCTCGGGTGCCATGCCACAGCCGGTGTCCTTGACGGCGAGCGAGACGTAGTCGCCGGGTTCGGATCCCGGGTGCCGGCGAACGAACTCTGGGTCCAGGACGGCGTTGGCGGTCTCGAGCGTCAGTGCGCCGCCCTGCGGCATCGCGTCGCGCGCGTTGACGACGAGGTTCATCAGCAGTTGCTCCATGTGGCCTGGATCGGCTTTCGTGCGGCCGAGGGAGGGCGCCGCGACGATGTCGAAGCGGATGTCGTCACTGACGACGCGTCTCAGCATCTTGTTGAAATCGCGCACCACCTGATTGAGATCCAGAACCTGCGGCCTCAACAGCTGCTTGCGACTGAACGCGAGCAGTTGACGAGTGAGGCAACTGGCCCGTTCGCCCGCCTTCCCAATCTCTTCAACATCGGCCGCGATGTCGGGCTGATCACGGACCCGATCAAGCACGAGGTTGCTGTACCCGATGATCGCAGTCAGGAGATTATTAAAATCGTGCGCGATGCCGCCGGCCAGCTGTCCGATGGCCTCCATCTTCTGCGCCTGCGCGAACTGTTGCTCCAGACGCTTGGCCTCGCTGAGGTCGGTCAGCACGTTCATGGTGCCGCACACGTGCCCCTCGGCGTCCCGAATGGGAGCGATGCACAGACTGATCGTAATCAGGGATCCATCCTTGCGTTGGCGGCATATCTCGATCCCCGACAAGGCCTCGCCCTGCAGCACACGCGCGCGCAAGGCCGCATACTCAGTCTGTCGGTCATCCGGGATCAGCGGGTTGGGACGGCCCATGACTTCCGAGGCGCGCCACCCAAACAGGCGCTCAGCGGCGCGATTCCACATCGTGACGCGCTCGTCCTGATCGAGCGCGACGAGGCTGACCGGCGCGGCCTCCTCGACGGCGCGTAGCCGTTCTGCCGCATCCCACAGCACCTCGGTCGCCGTTGGTGGATCATCTGCCGGCGTTGGCTCAGTCCTCAGTGGTCTCATGATGCATGGGTTGCATCCTCGGGCCCGACACAAACTCTGGATCATCTATCGGCGTGACCCGGCCGGAGCATTTGGTGCCGCGACGTCCAAGTGTTCGCCCCCTTGCAGCATCGACGGCTCTGTGCCGCTGGCTCGGCGTGGCAGACCGAACCGGTTCTTACCGCACGCAAAATCTGCGCCATCCTGTGCCATCTGCAAGTAACATCCTGCCAGCGTGGGTAGTTACGAGGCCTTTTCCGGGCGAGACCATCAGACGCGAATCCGTTCAGATTTGGAACAAGTCTGGGCGGGAATCGTCAGTCGAGGTGGGGGGGGCGCAACGGCCTGGAGGATCGGCGCGGGGCTATAGTTGCCCATGGTTACCTATGTTTGCATCCTTCTGCGATCTGCTCCTTATCGTATAGTTGTCAGCACTGCCGAGAAATTAAGGAGATGAGCTGCCTGGCCCTCGGCGTCTTGTACTCAAGCGGATACGGGGTCGAAGTGGCACGAGGCACCGATCGCGCTGAAGACATGATTCTCCTCGCGCCATTCCAGGACATTTACGGATGCGGCGCCGAGCAGTCGCTGAAGTTCGCGCCAACGCTGCGAGCACATGGCCCATGCTGCTGACTGAGAGCACTCCGCGACTGCTGGTCGTCGACGACGAGCCGGTCGTGCTGGAGATCGTCGAGCGGTTCGCCAGGCAACAGCGCTTTGAGGTCGCCTTCCGACGCAGCGGGCGGGAGGCGCTCGCGTGCCTTCCTGACGTGAAGCCGGACGTTGCGCTGGTCGATCTCCGCATGCCGGGGCTCATCGGAATCGACGTGCTCCAGGCCATTCGCACCGCCGATCCCAATGTCAGGTCATCCTCATGACCGGCAATGCGACCGTCGATACCGCAATCGAAGCAGTCAAATCGGGCGCCCTCGACTATCTGAGCAAGCCGTTGGACTTCGAGCGGCTGCGGAAGCTCCTGGTGGCGGTTCGCGAGCGGATCGAGCAGCGCGAACGGCTCTTGCAGATCGACGCCGACGTCGCGAAGCGCTTCGAGTTTCACGGGATGATCGGTCGCAGCCCGACGATGCAGGAGCTGTTCGACCTGATTCGCCGGTTGGCGCGGCACGTGCGTACCGTGCTCATCGTCGGGGAGACCGGCACTGGAAAGGAGCTGGTCGCCAAGGCGCTCCAGAAGCTGGGCGCGCGCCGCGATCGGCGGCTCGTCACCGTGAACTGCTCGGCCGTCGTGGAGACGCTGTTCGAGAGCGAGCTGTTCGGCCACGTCCGCGGCGCGTTCACGGGGGCGACCGAGGCAAAAGTCGGCCTCTTCGAGCACGCCGACGGCGGTACGTTGTTTCTCGACGAAGCGGGCGACTTGCCGTTCCCGCTCCAGGCGAAGCTGCTGCGGGCGGTGGAGCAGGGAGAGGTGCAGCGCGTCGGGTCGCTGGAGACCCGGCGTGTCGACGTGTGCGTGATGGCGGCGACCAATCGTGACCTCAGGGTCGAAGCCACCGCGGGCCGTTTTCGCTCCGACCTGTTCTACCGGCTCAGCATCATCGAGATCCACCTCGCGCCGCTCCGCGAGCGCCGCGAGGACATCCCGTATCTCACCGCCAATTTCGTGCGGCAGTTCGCCGCGCGGCTGAAGCGTCCGATCACGGGCGTCACGCCCGCCGCCGAGCGGCTCCTGCAGCAGGCGCCGTGGCCCGGCAACGTCCGCGAGCTCAAGAACATCGTCGAGCGAGCGTGCATCCTGAGCGAGAGTCAGATCCTCACCGAACGTGAGTTCGTCGCCGCGATGTCGACCCCGCCGCCCAGGACTGCCGCAGGCTTGGGCGCGCCCAACGCACCTCCGGCCGGCGCGCACCTGTTCTCGACGGCGCAGCGCGATCAGATCGAGCATGTGCTGCGTGAGGTCGGCGGCAACAAGACCGCAGCGGCGCAACTCCTCGGCATGAGTCGGCGGTCCCTCTATCGGTGGCTCGATCGGTTGAACATCAACAAGTGAGCCACGGAGTGCGCCAGTCTGAGCGCGGCTGGCGCACGCCCACGCTTCCCGCAGAACGGCTCCCGGCGGTAAACGCAATCGTCACAAGCCCATGGAACCCAGGAACGTCTCCACGAGGTCCAGCTGCCGCCGTCCGCGGCAGGCCTCGTTACGCAGCGTTTCGGCGGCCCGCTCGGGAGGTCAGGGCGTTGCGGTACGGCCGATCCGTCGTCAGGGCAACGTGGTCGAGAATAGTGCAACACATGTGCGAACCATGGCTGTTTCCCCAGAAACACCGTGCGTGTGATTACGCCGGTCGATCTGGACTGAGCCAGGGCCGTACCGTTTGCCGACAACGTGGACGGTCACTGACGTACGGTCTCCCAGGCCGCTCTGAATTCCCCGAAATCGATTCCGTTCTGACCCCCCTCGACCGTATCAGACCCGCACGCCTAGTGAGACAACGCTGCACGTTTCGCACGGTGGACAGCCAGCGCCAAGTCTTCGAAGCCTTTTATTTTCAACTGCCTGCATTGACCTTTGCAGGGGCATGGATCCCGCAGTAAAGAAGGGCAGCCGCGCAATGAGGCGTGAGCTGGTCTTGCAGGAGTCAACGATGTCACGCACGCTCACCGCCGCCCTGATGTGCTCGATGGTCACCCTCGGGGCGCTACCAGCCGCCGCCCAGAATTCATTCGATCTGTGCCGGCCTGTGAGCGCCCCGGACACCATCGTTTGGGGCAGCGTGTACAGCAGCGACATCATTGTGCCGGATCACAGCATCCTGTGTGCCGCCCCCGACGTCCAGCCCGTTCAGGGGTCGGCGCCGGTGGTCGTCAAGCCGGCGCAGGTAAGCGTGCGCGTGCCCGCGCCCCAGGCCAACGTCCAGAATGCCTCGATCGTCCTGCCTGCGCTGTACGGCACCTATGGAGTGCTCCAGGCGATGGACATCCACTCCACGATGGCGGCACTGAACAACGGCGCACACGAGGTTAGTCCGCTGCTCAGGTCCACGGCGAGCAACCCGTGGGCGTCGACGGCCATCAAGGCCGTGACCACAGCGGGGACGCTCTACTTTGTCAGCCGCATGGCCAAGCACCACCGCAAGGCCGCCATCATCACCATGATCGCGGTCAACGGCGTCACGGCCGCAGTGGTGCTCCGGAACAGGGCCCTTGCTCGCCGGGGCCGGTGACGGCATCATCAACGCAACGCCGTTGGGCTGAGCCGGGGCGGCCTCAGGGGGCGGAGTGTCCAACCTCCTGCGTAGAGTCTCCGAAACGCGCGCGCCACCCCCCATGCGCGCGTGGTGCCGCCGCGGGCAGAAAGGGGCTCCTCGTGGGTCGCGCTCGCCTGTGGCTCGTGGCCCCGATGGGCCTCGCGCCGACCGCCTCGGTCGGCGCCCAGAGCGGGAGCCCGCTCCGCCAGATCGCCCAGCTCCGGCGCGCCTTCCTCCGCCTCCTGGCGAAGACGATCACGATGTCCGTGTTCTTGATGTCGGGCTTGGCTTGTATTCAGAAGCTGTACGTCTGGCAACCGATAACGGAGCAGTTTCCCGTCGTGACTCCCGAAGGTTCTCGAAGCGTGGAGGCGGGCGAGCGGTACGTCGACGTCGAGGTCCTCGGTGAAGGAGATGAAGGCGCAATTGCAGTGTTCTACGAGCCCGAGAGCGGCTTGTTTTGCTGGGTGTTCGGCCTGGCGAGTGCTGGCACGCGGCCGGGCATACTGGACGGGCTCCGGAGCGGTTCGCTGGTGTATCTCGCGGACGATAGGCTCGTGCTCTTCACGATGCTGCACCGGTCGTTGGCGATCAGGACATCGAGCGAACGCGCCGAGAGTCTGCAGGACGCGCTGAATGCCGCGGTGGCTGCTGTCGAGCCGAAGAAGGGAGAGTTCGCCAAAGGTGAGGTCAGGCGACGAGGCTATGACCTGTACACGCTCGTCGATCTCAGTCAAGTCGGTCTCGACTTCTTTTTTTTCAGGAACCGCGCCGAGCCCGCCCCATCCCCTGAGGTTGTTGCGGTCTCGCTGACTGAAGGCGAGTGGGAAGTGACCGTTCGGGGACCCAACAGGGACCGAGTGGTGGTGACCTTGAACACGTCCTTTCAGCTTCAGGGCATTCGTCGACTTCAGTGATCTTGTACGGCCCTGTGCGGCCTCAAGGGGAATTGACGGGCTGTACGGCCCCAGAGGGAATTGGCGAGCGGTGAGGCGCGAGTCGTTACTTGGTCAACGCGATCGCCGAGGCCGTGGGACCGACGCGGCGGTCGAGATGGTGACGTCAGGGCGGGGCGAGGTGCACCGGAGTGCGCAAGGTGCTAGGTGCACGAGGTGCCCGGTGGCGCGATCCCTTCGCTCACGCGGCAGCTTCTCTTGAACAAAGCCGCACCACGGCGTCATGGCTTGGCTCGCCAAAGCGCAGCGACGGCGGCTGCCACCTCGCACCCTTGTGCACCATCTGCACCGGAGCTCTTCGGTACGTCCGGCAGCGGTCCTCCGGCCAGGCGCTCTTCGACGAGGTCGGCCAGGAACTGCGCGAACGGCCGGATGTCCTCGCCGACGCTCGCCCGCTCGAGAGCGGCCATGTAGGCTGTGCGCCTCGCGATCGGAATGACGGTCCAGGGATACCCGCCCGCCGCCAGCACGAGGTTCATCAGGAACCGACCCATGCGGCCGTTGCCGTCCAGATAGGGATGGATGTAGACGAACAGAAAATGCCCGAGCACGACGCGCACCGCCGGGTCCGTCTCGTCGCGCAGCAGATCGAACAGGGCCGGCATGGCATCCAGCACCGCATCGCGGTTCGGCGGTACGTGCATGGAGCCCCGGATGTACACGGGGCCGTTGCGATAACCCGCGAGGTCGGCAGGGCGGAGCAGGCCGGCCGAGACGGAGGGCGCGAAGAGCTCCCGATGCCACGTGGGATGATCTTCTCGCGCGACCTCGCCGGGGTCTTGACCGCTCAGGACTCTGCGGATAGTGAGCTGCACCGCGCCGTAGGCTTGAAAATACCCGCGTGCCGCCATCGCGTCGCGCTGCTCGCGGTCGTGCCGATCACCCGCCGGATTCCATACGCCGCTGCGCACCCGCTCAATCAGCTCAGGCGAGACCTGATAGCCCTCGATCGAGAGGGAGTGATACGCATCGGTCACGTAGGCGTCGCTGACACCCTTCATGTACGCGTCGGCATCCGGCGGTAGTCCCGGCGCCTTCGGGAATCGTTCGATGACGGGCGCGCGCATCTTCTGCCAGAGGAGCCTGACGCGATTCACGTACGGAGACGTCTCGCGTGAGAGAAGCGCAAGTGCCGGACGATCCGCGAAGGGGTCGGTTTCGCGCACGTCGTACCCCGCGGTCCTCATCGTCCTGACGATGTCGTCGGCGACGTCACCTCGGCCGTTGTTGCGGAACGCGCCCGCGAGTCGGCCGGCAACGGTCGTGTGGCCTCCTTCGAGCAGCCTGGAAAGCAGACGGGACGGTGAGCGCAGGGTCGCCATCGCGGCGCGAACATCCGTCGCGCGGCGCGAGAAGACGTTCGGAGAGCATTGGATCAGGGCGGACTCGAGCGAGAAGATCCGCAGGCCTTCGCGTTCCTGTCTGTCGGACGCGGCGGGAAGTGCCGCGCGCAGGTCGAGCAGTGACGTGCCATGCGGGAAGCTCGTGATCTTGTTGCGTCCCCTGGGAGCGCGCACGACGAGCTGCCTGGGCACCGTCCAGTTGCCGCCATGCAGCGCAATCGACTGCTCGGGCGACAGCGCCCAGTTCCGGCCGAACCGGTGTTCGAGGTAGGCGGCGGCGAACGGCCAGAATGCCGCATACCAGGCCGTGCTCTCGCCCGGAGCCTCGTCCGGCCTGGCGGGTGTGTACCAGCCCTTGATGACTTCGCGGAGGAACCCGCTCGACACCAGACGTTCGCGATGCGTCCGCGTCAGGTCGCGCGCCCGGATCGCCGCGCCGCCACCGGCCTTCTGCAGCGCGCGCAGGACCTTGAGGGACTCAGCGAGCTTCTCCGAGGGTGTGGCCATGGGGGGCTTCCGTTAGCTCTTGGAGCCGTGCCGTTGTGAGCTTTTCGCGCCGAATCAATATTAGCTCTTTATGTCGTATCACAATTAGCTTTTTGTGTCGAGCAGGGCCATTGACGACGGCCGTGTTGCCGTAGAGGCGGACGCGCATCTGGTCGAAATGCCGCCGGAGGCCGGGCGGGTCGGGGTGCGCCACGGCCCGGGCGATGTGCTGCGCCTTGGTGAGAAAGTCCCCGGTCGGCACCGGGTGCACGAAGTCGTCCGCGAGGATGCGCTCGAGCGTCGCGCGATCGTGCAGGCCGCCGAGCTAATCCCATTCCATCTTCACGACAGCCTCACGCGCGGCGTCGGTTCCCAAGCGGCCGGCCGGTGACCCATACGCGACCGTTGCCACAGCGAGCAACGCCGCGGCCATGAGCCTGTTCACTGTGGGCCTCCAGAGGCCCATCATGACACGCGGGACCCGCGTGATCCGAACGCTCTTCAATCGGCAATCGGCAATGCCTCATTCATCTCCCGTTCATCTTCGCCCCGCTATACTCGCGTTTCGGCCGTTGGAGGGAGTGGAGACCGCCCGTACGGGGCGAGCATGCGCAGAGTCCGACCGGTGCGCCAGTCGGCGGCGCTCTCGATCCTGCTGATCGCGGCATGGGGAGGGATCGCGTCGGCGCAGCCGCGTCCGGCGCCCCCGATCTCCGGCGTCGTCGTCGACGCGACCGGCGCGGTGCTGCCGTCCGCGCGGGTGCGGCTGACGAGCGCCTCGGGCGGCGTGCTCCAGTCGGTGACCACGAGCGCGACCGGCACCTTCACGGTGGGTCCGGTTCGCCCCGGACGCTACGAGATCCGGGTGACGCTCGACGGTTTCCGGCCTCAGACCGTGGCGGTGAACGTCGGCGCCCGCGGCGTCGAGCCCCTGCGGATCACGCTGGCGCTGGCCGCGGTGCATCAGGAGATCACCGTGACCAGCCAGACGCCGCAGGTCGGGACGGGCGCGGCCGCGAACGCGGACACGGTGACGGTCAACCAGCGCGCGCTCGAGAGCCTCCCGGTCTTCGACGACGACGCGGTGGCGACGCTGTCGCGGTTCCTCGACAGCGGGTCGCTCGGGACGGGCGGCGTCACCATCCTGGTCAACGGGATGGAAGTGAACAGCCTCAACGTCAGCACGGCGGCGATCCAGCAGATCAAGATCAACCAGGATCCGTACTCGGCCGCCTACTCGCGGCCCGGCCGCGGGCGGATCGACATCCTCACGAAGCCGGGGTCCCAGACGTACCACGGGAGCGCGAGCTTCATCTTCCGCGACGCGGGCCTGAACGCGCGGAACGCCTTCGCGACGGTCAAGCCGCCCGAGCAGCGGCGCATCGGCGACGGGTTCCTGGGCGGGCCGCTGGGCCACGGCGGCAACACGTCGTTCATGCTGTCGGTCAAGGCCGACAGCGAGGACCGGCAGGCGATCGTGTACGCGCTGGGCCCGCAGGGCGACATTCGGGACGCCGTGCCGCAGTCGTTCCGGCACCTGCTGGCGTCGTTCGGCGTTACGCACCAGCGCGGGGCGTCGACGATCTCGATCCGTCCGTCCTACGAGCAGGAGACCGACGCGTATCGCGGCGTGGGCGGGACGACGCTCGGGTCCGCGGGCACGACGTACTACCACCGGGAGATGGACCTCACCTACAACCAGCAGACCGTCATCCGCCCCACGCTGCTGAACCAGTTCCAGATTCTCGTCGGGCAGGAGCTGGAGCCGATGACGAGCGTGTCGGATGCGCCCGGGGTGGTGGTGAACGGCGCGTTCACCGGCGGCGGCGCGCAGGTCGACGTGCGGCGCACCGAGCTCCACTTCCAGCTGTCGGAGAACGTCGCCGCGACGCTCGGCCGGCACCTGCTGCAGATGGGGTTCCAGGTGCCGGACTGGAGCCGGCGCCGCTTCGACGATCACAGCGGCTTCGGCGGCACCTACTACTTCGCGGACCTGGCGTCGTACGAGGCGGGCCGCCCCTACGCCTACGTGCAGCAGACGGGCAACGGCCACGTGGTGTGGCTCGAGAAGGTGCTCGGCTTCTACGTCAACGACGACTGGCAGCTGGGGCCGCGCGCCACGCTGTCGCTCGGCCTGCGCTACGACTGGTCGAACTACTTCCACGACCACGACACGTTCGCGCCGCGCTTCTCGTTTGCCGTCAAGCCGGGCGGCACCGGCGCCACGATCGTTCGCGGGGGCGCGGGGCTGTTCAACGACAAGGTGGGCCCGTTCCCGGTCGTCGACGTCCTGGACTTCCGGCCGGGCGGGCTCCAGCGGATCGTGATCACCAACCCGGCGTATCCGAACCCGTTCCAGTCGGGAGCGTCCGCCGAGGTCGCGCCGCCGAGCACGGCCCGGTTCGCGCCCGGCATCCAGGTGCCGTGGGTGCTGCAGTACAGCGCGGGCGTGGAGCGCCAGCTGCTGAAGACGGCGACGCTGTCGATCATGTACTACGGGTCGAGGGGGACGCTGTTCCGCTCGCACGACATCAACGCGCCGCAGTCGCCGCTCTACATCACCCGGCCCGATCCGGCGCTCGGCGTGGTCAGGCAGATCGAGTCGAACGCCCGGCAGCGTAGCGATTCCCTGCAGCTCACCTTCCGCGGCCGGATCGCGAAGTGGTTCAACGGGCAGGTCCAGTACGCGCTCAGCCGGACGCTCAACGACTCGGGCGGCCTGAACTGGTATCCGGCCAACGACTACGACCTGTCGGGCGAATGGGCCCGCGCCGACTTCGACCGCCGCCACCGCCTGCTGCTGCTCGGCAGCGTGACACCGGGACGGAAGGTGAGCCTCGGCGTCGCGCTGACGCTCGAGAGCGGCCTGCCGTACAGCGAGACGCTGGGCACCGATCCGTACAACAACGGGCGAGGAAACGCCCGGCCGGCCGGCGTCGCGCGCAACACGCTGCAGCGGGCCGGCTACGCCGACCTCGACGTGCGCGTGTCGCGCGACTTCACGTTCGGCGCAGGCGAGGGCGCCAGGACGGTCAGCGTGGGCGTCGACGCGTTCAACCTGCTCAACCGGGTGAACTACGCCACCTACGTCGGCACCGTCGGCTCGCCCTTCTTCGAGCAGCCGGTGAGTGCCCAGGCGCCGCGCGAGCTGCAGCTCTCGGCGCGGTTCAAGTTCTGACGCCGCGCCGGCACCTCGCCGCCGCGCGCGCCTAGCCCTTGCGCGGCGCGCCCGGCCCCCGCATCTCGGAGAAGCCGGCCGCGGCGGCCTGCACGTCGGCGGGGAAGTCCGCCATCTCCTGCACCTGGCGGATCTCGGTCACCTCGTTGTTCGATGCCGGGCAGCGCGTCGCCCACGCGATCGCCTCGTCCCTCGACGCCACCTGGATCATCCAGTAGCCGTCGATGACCTCCTTCGCCTCGGCGAAGGGACCGTCGGTCACGGTCGGCTTGCCGCCGGCGAACGACACGCGCGCGCCCATCGACGGCGGGTGCAGGCCGTCGAGGGTCACGAGCACGCCGGCCTTCTGCAGCGCCTCGTTGTACTTCATCATCGCCGCCACGGCCTTGGCGTCGGGCACCGTGCCGGGCGCGGTCTGCTCGTAGCCCTTGGGGACCATGAGCATCATGAATCGCATGGTCTCCGTCTCCTCCTGATCTCGCGGGTCGGCGTTGTGTCCGGACAGTCCCGACGCGCCGCGATCCGCCCTCTGCTCGTCAGTCGAACGGGCGGCGGCCGGATCGACACGTGGGGCGGCGTTCTTCGGCCTTTTCCGGTAAGCTCGGGTTGGCCTTGATCTTACACGTCCGGCAGGACCACGTGCGGGCGGGCGCGCGATGGCTCCCTGCCTGCGGAGGAGGACCCGTGTGCGACGATTCCGGGCCGCCCGACGAGGTGGCGGGCGCGTACGACGCCTGGGCCGGGACCTACGACCTGGACCGCAACCTGACGCGCGATCTCGACGCCGAGGTCGTCCGGCGGGTCGGCCTCGCCGTCACCGGCCTCGACGTGCTCGAGATCGGTTGCGGCACGGGGAAGAACACGACGTGGCTGGCCGTCCAGGCCCGGTCGGTCATCGCCCTCGACTTCTCGCCCGCCATGCTCGCGCGGGCCCGGACGCGGGTGCCGGCTGGGCCGGTGACGTTCGTCCGCCACGACGTGCGCGAGCCATGGCCGGTCGCCGACGACGCCGTGGACGTGGTCGTCGGCAACCTGGTGCTCGAGCACGTGCGGGACCTGACGCCGGTCTACGGCGAGGCGGCGCGCGTGCTGCGACGGGACGGGCAGCTGTTCCTCTGCGAGCTGCACCCCGACCGCCAGCGCGCCGGCCGTCAGGCGGAGTTCGTCGATCCGGCCACCGGCGGCACGCGCCGCGTGGCGGCCCATCGGCACACGGTCGCCGAGTTCGTGAACGGCGGGATCGGCGCCGGCTTCGTCCTTCGCCATCTGGGCGAGTGGACCGAGCCGGGCGCACCTCCCGACGCGCCGCCCCGCCTGCTGTCCGTGCTCTTCGCGCGGCCCGGCTAGCGCCCCGCGGGACCCGGGCGGCCCGGCGGCCCGCCGACGGGGCCGCGCGAGTCCTGCAGCTCCCCACTTGACAGCCCAGTCGAGCACGTGCCCGTGCGGCTCGACCTCGCAAGCCTGACGCCCCACTGGGGCACACGCGCGTTCTGCTATATCACCTCAAAACCAGGACATCGCGGTCCCGAATCAGCGGGCGAAGCCGAACGGTGGCACGAGCACGCCCAGGTTGGGCACGCGTGCCTCGAGAAAGAGCCCGCCGGAAAAGCCCATCGTGCAGGCCGGAGGGCCCACCCGCTGGTCCATCCAGTGGTAAATGGGAGTCACGAACGGATCGATGTCGACTGATGCGACGGGGTAGTAGACCAGCGTCTCCCCTTCGAGGTTGACCGGAGGGACTGCCGACTTCGTGGCCTCGTTGGAGTTGACGACATAAGGTGTGGCTGAGCACTCCGAATCGAGGAACCAGACCGTGTCATAGAAGTGCAGATCGTGCACGGGGTCGGGGTCAGGTCCCAGCACGTAATCGACTGCCAACCTTATGACGAACGTCACGCCATTGTCCTCTCGGGTCGCGAGCGTGATCCAGTCGCCGCCGATTGGCGAGTAGTAGCCTCCGGCGAAGTTCCCGATGTACGTGCCGTTCGCGTCCGTGATTCGAATTCCGCCGCCTGAGCCGGCATCCCCGGGATCGCCCTTCGGCCCTGTTGGACCCAAAGGTCCCGGTTCGCCCTGAAGCCCCTGCAGCCCTTGGGGACCAGTCGCACCGGCAGGTCCCGTCGCACCCGTCGATCCGGCCGGACCCGCCGGCCCCGGCAGGCCAGCGATGTTCCAGTGGATGCGAACCTCGTTCCGTCTGCACGTCTCATTCGCAGCGACCAGACGCACGAGCTTGCCCTCGTCGTGATCGCGATCCATCCGTACGCAAGCGTAGATGACACCGTTGCCTGCGGGAATCTGCGCAGAGAGCGGTGCAGCCCATCCGACGACCAGCCCGGCCACGATGGCCACGGCCACTCCCAACCGTGATGGAATGCATGATGTCGCCATGAGTCGCTCCTCCTTGGCTGACGCAACAAAACACCGTGATCGCTCCTTGACAGCCCAGTGGACCGCGTGACACCCTTCCACTGGTATGCCAAGTGGGGACGCGACGCGCGTGGCGCTGCTGCAGGGGACCCTCGACCTGATCGTCCTGCGCGCCCTGACCGCCATGGGGCCGCAGCACGCCTACGGCCTCGCCGCCCGCCTCGAGCAGGTCGCCGACCAGCCCTTCACCCTCAACCAGGGCACGCTGTACCCCGCGCTGGTGCGCCTCGAGCAGAAAGGGTGGATCAAGGGGACCTGGCGCACGACCGAGAGCCACCGCGAGGCGAAGTACTACGCCATTTCCAGAGCCGGCGAACGGGCCCTCGGGCGCGAGACGGAGCGGTGGCGCCGCCTGGTCGGCCTCATCGACAAGCTGCTGCCCAGGGAGTCGTGAGCCGATGTGGCGCTGGCGGCGGTTCTGGCTCCGCCTCGATCGCTTCCTCCGGCCCGGACGCGCCGAGCGGGAGCTGGCCCGTGAGGTCGAGGCGCACCTGTCGCTGATCGAGGAGGACTTCCGGCGCCGCGGCCTGCCGGCAGACGAGGCGCGCGCCGCCGCGCGACGCGCGTTTGGCGGCGTCGAGCAGGCGAAGGAGTGCCAGCGGGACGAGCGATCGTTCGTGTGGCTCGAGGCACTGCGGCAGGACGTGCGGCACGCCGCGCGCAGCCTCGCCCGGAGTCCCGGCTTCGCGCTGGTCGTGGTGCTGACGCTGGCGCTCGGCATCGGGGCCGACACGGCCATCTTCAGCGTCGTGAACGCGGTCCTCCTGCGCCCGCTGCCGTACGCAGACGCCGACAGGCTCGTCCGCCTGGTCGAGCAGGTGCCGGGAAGCGAGACCCGCGATGGCCAGCCGCAGCGGCGGGTGGTCTTCACCGGCGCCGACCTCGACGCCCTCCAGGACAGCCGCACGTTGTCGCAGACGGCCGGCTACGGCCTGTCGGTGCTGATCATGCGCGCGCCAGACGAAGCGGTGCGCTTCATGGCGGCTGCGGTGTCGCCGGCCGTGTTCGGCACGCTGGGCGTGCGGCCGCTCGCCGGCCGCCTGTTCGAGCCGCAGGACGGCGCACCGGGCGCGGACCAGGTGGTCGTCATCGGCTACGACCTCTGGCAGGCGCACTTCGGCGGCGATCCGCGCGTCATCGGGCAGCCGGTGAGCCTGCAGCCGCTGCTGGGCGCATCCAGGCCGAACCAGGCGTACACGATCGTCGGCGTCATGCCGCCGGCCTTCCACTTCCCGGACGGCCGGACGCGGGCCTGGATTCCCTCCCGCTTCGGCGCGGCCCAGCGGGCGTTCGCGATTGCGCGCCTCGCCAAGGGCGCGTCGATCGACGCGGCAGAAGCCGAAGCCGGCTCCATCCTGTCGAGGGCCCGCGGTCGTGACCCGCAGAAATCGGACGCCGCGCCGCCGGTGCGCGTCACGCTCGTCCGGCTGCAGGACGACCTGGTGGCGCCGGTGCGGCCCGCGCTGATCGTCCTCGCGGTCGCGGCGGCGTGCGTGCTGCTCATCGCCTGCGCGAACGTCGCCAGCCTCCTGCTCGCGCGGACGGCGGGCCGGCAGCGCGAGATCGCGGTGCGGCTCGCGCTCGGCGCCGGCCGCGGCCGCGTCATCCGGCACCTGCTGGCCGAGAGCGTGATGCTGTCGCTCGCCGGCGGCCTCGCGGGGACCGTTCTGGCGATCGGCGGCGTCGAGCTCCTGCGGACGCTCGCGGCCGCGCTGTCGCGCATCGACCTGGGCGGCGGCGTCTCGCTGCCCAGGCTGGACGAGGTGGGCGTCGACGGCGCCGCGCTGCTCTTCGCCGTCGCCACGTCGATCGTCGCGGGGCTGCTTGTCGGGGTCGGGTCGGCCCTTCGCGCGTCCCGTCCGGCGCGGATGAACGCGCTGCGCGAGTCCCGGGCGGCCACCGGGCCGGGACTCCTGCGCGTGCGGCCGCGGGGCGCCCGCGGATCGCTGGTGGCGGCGCAGATCGTGCTCGCCACGACGCTGCTCGTCGACGCCGGCCTGCTCGTGCACAGCTTCGTCGCGCTGGCCGCGGTCGATCTCGGGTACGACCCGTCCAATGTCCTCACGTTCCAGGTCGCCACGCCCGGAGACCTCTACCCGGATGCCCGCGTGCAGGCGTTCGCCGAGCGCCTCGTGGCGCGGCTCCGCGGGATCCCTGGGGTCGCGGCCGCCGGCTTCGCGCGGCAGCTGCCGCTCGTGCAGCTGGTCGACAGCCTTCCGCTCCGGACCGCACCGGCGGCGCCGGCCGCGCCCTCGGCATCGCCTCCGGACATCCGCCTCGTCAGCCGCGACTACCTGAAGACGATGGGCGTGCGTGTGATCGACGGCCGCGGGTTCGGCGACGGCGACGGCCCCGGCCGGCCGCGGGTGCTGCTCGTCAACGAGACGCTCGCGCACCGTGACTTCGCTGGCGAGGAACCGGTCGGCCAAAGCGTCTATCTGGGCAGCGACGCCGAGCCCTGGCAGATCGCCGGCATCGTCGACGACGTGCGCGAGTTCGGCCTCGATCGGCCGCCGGAGCCGCAGATCTTCATCGACTTTCGCCAGGCCTCCGCCCTCGGCCTTCCGCCGTTTCCCCTCGGGCCGTACTTCGTAGTCCGGACTTCCGGCCATCCCGCGACCCTCGTCGCCGACGTGCGCCGTCTCGTCCGCGACCTCGACGCGCAGGCCCGGGCGCTCAATGTCGCCCCGATGGACCGGATTGTGGCCGCGACGATCGCGCGGCCGCATATGTACGCCGTCCTCGTCGCCATCTTCGCGGCGGTCGCGGTGACGCTGGCAGCGATCGGGATTTTCGCCCTGCTGGCCTACGCGGTCGCGCAGCGCACGCGCGAGATCGGCATCCGGCTGGCACTCGGCGCCCGGCGGGGCCGCGTGGTTGCCCTCGTTCTGTCGCAGAGCCTGATCATGACGGCCATCGGCGTCGGCGCCGGCCTCGCGGCGGCGACCGTGGGGGCGCGGTCGCTGGCGAGCCTGCTCTACGGTCTCACTCCGCTCGACCCGGCCACCTACTTCCTGGCGGCCGTGCTGTTCGCGGTAGTCGCCGCCGTCGCGTCGTGGGTGCCGGCGCGCCGCGCGGCGAAGATCGACCCCGTGGTCGCGCTCCGCTGCGAGTAGCGTTCAGCCTCGTGACGCCACGCCTTTCAATCGGCAGTCGGCCTGCCTCGCCGAAGCGCGGCGAGTGCCGGCGCGCGAAGGCGGGCAATCGGCACGACTTGACCCTCCCCGCAACCGGCCGATAGGCTGGTAGGAGGATTCCTCGCGCACAAAGGGAAAGATGACCAAGAGAGCCGGCCGGATCGACCGCGCCATCGACGCGCACGTCAACGGCGACTATTCCGACCCCTTCGCCCTCCTCGGGCCCCACCTCCTCAGCGAAGAGGACGCCGACGCGCGCGGCCTCGTCATTCGCGCCTGCCACCCGGCGGCGCAGCAGGTGGAGGTCCTGCGCCGGGACACCGGCGCGGTCGCGCCGATGACGCGGCGTCACCCCTACGGCGTCTACGAAGCGGTGTTCGACGACGCGACGGCCGTGTTCGACTACCGGCTGCGCGTGACTTATCCCGGCGGCCACCACGTCGAGATCGACGATCCCTACCGCTACGGCCGCGTTGTCGGCGACTTCGACCTGCACCTGCTCGGCGAGGGCTCGCTGCTGCGCGCGTACGATCATCTCGGCGCGCACCTGAAGACCATCGGCGAGGCGCGGGGCGTGCACTTCGCCGTCTGGGCCCCCAACGCCGAGCGCGTCAGCGTCGTCGGCGACTTCAACGGGTGGGACGGGCGCGTGCACGCGATGCGGTTGCTCGGCGGGAGCGGCGTGTGGGAGATCTTCGTGCCCGGCCTCGGCGAAGGGGAGCGGTACAAGTTCGAGATCCGATCCCGGCTGAACGGCGCGCTGCTGCAGAAGGCCGATCCGTACGGGTTCGGCTTCGAGCAGCCGCCGCGGTCGGCGTCCGTGGTGCGGCGGCTCGACGACTACGCGTGGCGCGACCGGGACTGGCTCGACCGCCGCGCGGCGGGCGGCGGCTGGCTGCGCGCGCCGATGGCCGCGTACGAGGTGCACCTCGGCTCGTGGGCGCGCATGCCCGACGAGGGCGACCGGTTCCTCACCTACCGCGAGCTGGCCGACCGGCTCGTGCCCTACGCGAAGAAGCAGGGCTACACCCACCTGGAGCTGCTGCCGGTGATGGAGCACCCCTTCTCGGGGTCGTGGGGCTACCAGGTGGTGGGCTATTACGCGCCGACCAGCCGGCACGGCGCGCCCGAGGACTTCAAGCACTTCGTGGACGAGTGCCACCGCCACGGCCTGGGCGTGATCCTGGACTGGGTGCCGGGCCACTTCCCGAAGGACGCGCACGGCCTCGCGCGGTTCGACGGCACCGCGCTCTACGAGCACGAGGACCCGCGGCAGGGCGAGCAACAGGACTGGGGCACGCTCATCTTCAATTACGGCCGCAACGAGGTGCGGAACTTCCTCCTCGCCAACGCGCTCTTCTGGCTCGACGAGTACCACGTGGACGGGCTGCGGGTGGACGCGGTCGCGTCGATGCTCTACCTCGACTACTCGCGCAAGGAAGGCGAGTGGGTGCCCAACCGGTACGGC
Source organism: Acidobacteriota bacterium (assembly GCA_024641665.1). Taxonomy (GTDB): domain Bacteria; phylum Acidobacteriota; class Vicinamibacteria; order Vicinamibacterales; family JAHECP01; genus JAHECP01. The sequence continues at coordinate 49,695 of JAHECP010000009.1, read as the reverse complement.
GGCCGCGAGAACCTCGACGCCATCGACTTCCTGCGGCACCTCAACACGCTGACCCACGAGCGGCACCCCGGCTCGGTGATGATCGCCGAGGAGTCCACGGCGTTCCCCGCCGTGAGTCGGCCGACCTACGTGGGCGGCCTCGGCTTCACCTACAAGTGGAACATGGGCTGGATGCACGACATCCTGCTCTATGCCTCCAAGGACCCCATCTACCGTCGCTGGGAGCACCGTCACCTGACGTTCTCGATGCTCTACGCCTTCTCCGAGAACTTCGTGCTGCCCTTCTCGCACGACGAGGTCGTGCACGGCAAGCGCTCGATGCTCGACAAGATGCCGGGCGACGTGTGGCAGAAGGCCGCCAACCTGCGCGCGCTCTACGGCTTCATGTACGCGCACCCCGGCAAGAAGCTGATGTTCATGGGAAGCGAGTTCGGCCAGTGGCGCGAGTGGGCCCACGACCGGAGCCTCGACTGGCACCTGCTCGACGAGCCGGTGCACGAGGGGCTGCGCCGGTGGGTGGAGGACCTCAACCGGGTGTACCGGCGTGAGCCGGCGCTCCACGAGGTGGATGGCGACCCGGCGGGCTTCGAGTGGATCGACTGCAGCGACAACGAGAACAGCGTCGTGTCGTTCCTCCGCCGCGCGACGGACCCGGCGGACTGCGTCGTAGTCGTGCTGAACTTCACGCCCGTGCCGCGCGAGGGGTACCTGGTGGGCGTGCCCGAGGCGGGCTGGTATCGCGAGATCCTGAACAGCGACGCCGGAATCTACGGCGGCGGCAACGTGGGCAACGGCGGCGGTGCCTCGACCGAGCCGATCGTCACCCACGGGCGGCCCCACGCGCTGCGCCTGACGCTGCCCCCGCTCGGCTGCCTGATGTTGAAGCGGGAATAGCGGTCAGCGGTCAGGGGGCAGGGGTCAGGCGGCGTGACGGCGTGACAGGCCTGAAGCCTGACGGCTGACGCCTGACCTCTACACGGACTCGCGCGCCATGTCCTCAATGCGCGCCCAGAGCTTGTCCGGCACCGGCATCACCGACAGCCGCGGGATGCGTACCAGCTCGAATCCCGCGAACGCCTTGTCGGCCTTGATCTCGGCGAGCGTCACCGGCCGCTTCAGCTTCTTCACCGGGACGATATCCACGGCGGAGAGTCTGCCGGTCGTGTCAGCCGGATCGGGGTAGGCGGCGCCGGCGCCCTTCGCGATGGCGACGACCGCCTTCTCCTTCCCCGTGTGGTAATAGAAGATGCGGTCGCCCTTCTTCACCGACCGCAGGTGCTTCTGCGCCACGGGGTTGCGCACGCCGAACCAGGACGTCCGGCCGTCCTCCACCAGCCGGTCGTAGCCGTAGTGTTCGGGTTCTTCTTTGAAGAGGAAGTTCATGGAGCGATCCTACCTCCTCTTACGGAGCGCGTCGGTAGTCCTTTCGAGAAACGTAATCCGCACGCGGCGGCACGCGGCAACGCGGGCGTCCGGCGCGGAGAGGTCCGGCTCGGGGTCGAGCTGGTGGGGCTGCCCGTGCTCGACACCGCCCGGCAGCGCGTGGGCTTCAACGGCACGATCCAGGAGGACCTGAATCAGGCGCCGCTCTTCGCCCGTCCGCAGATCACCGTCGGCCTGTCGGGCCGCCTGGCGCTGACCCTTGCCGGCGTGCCGCCCGTGCGGACGTTCGGCGTGACCGCGAGGCTGTTCGCCGCCGGGCTCGGCTGGACGATCCGGGACGGCGAGCGCTGGGCCGTGACGGGCCGCGCGCACGGCCAGGTGGGCAGCGTGACCGCGACGATCACCTGCCCGTCCGACGTGCTGGCGTCCGAGCCGGGATCGCCAGGCAATCCGCGGGGCTGTGAAGCCCGCTCGTCCGACGTCACGTCGCTCGACTACCTGTCGGTCGAGCTCGACGTCGCCCGCCGGCTCGCACGGCTGCCGCGCCTGACGCCTCGAGGGTCGATCGGCCTCACCTTCGTCGACGGCGCGTTCCAGACCAACGCGCTGACGTTCGGCGTCCTCGATCGCACGCGGCTCGAGGCCCGCGGGATCACCTATTTCGCGACACTTGGCGTGGACTGGACCCTGACCCACCGGCTGGGGCTCGCCGTCGACGCCTTGTACGCGCCCCTCCGCATCCGGAGGCCATCCGATCCGTCGCCTTCGATTGACGGGCTGCTCACGCTGCGCGGCCTCGTGACGTATCGCGTCCGCTGATCGACTCCGAATCGAACGTGCCATGCAGAGAATCTCACTGCTCGTTCTGCTCGCCGCCGCGCCGCTCCTGGCCGCGCCCGCGCCGTCCGCCGACGGCCCCACCACCTACCAGGTCGATCCGGCGGCCAGTCGGGTCGTCATTCACGTGGACAAGGCCGGGGTGTTCTCGTTCCTCGGGCACGCGCACGAGGTGGTCGCGCCGGTGGCCGAGGGAACGGTGGTGCTGGATCGGGACGCGCCGGACCGCTCGACCGTGCGCGTCGAGTTCGACGCGGCGGCACTCGCGGTGACGGGGAAGGGAGAACCGGCCGGCGACGTGCCGGAGGTCCAGCGCACGATGGAGGGCGCGCGCGTCCTCGACGTCTCGCGGTTTCCCCGGATCGTGTTCGCGTCTCGGGAGGTCCACGTGATCGCCCGCGACACGGATCGCCTGCGCCTGAGACTGACCGGCGCCCTGACGTTGCACGGCGTGACCAGGTCGGTCACCGTGGACGTCACCGTCGAGATCGGCCTGGACCGCCTGACCACGACCGGAACGCTCGTCGTCAAACAGACCGACTTCGGCATCGAGCCGGTCACGGCGGGCGGGGGCACCGTGCGCGTCAAGAACGGGGTCGGCCTGCAGTTCACGTTCGTGGCGCGCCCGGGTTCCGAAGAGCCGTGAGATGGCGGGGACGCGCGACGCCCCGGTGATCAGCTGATGGATCCGGGCTTCCGCAGCTCGAGATAAAAGAAGCGCCCGATCCTCTTCCGCTCGGCGACGCTGAACCCGGCCGCGGTGGCGAGCCCGGCGCAGCAGACGCCCGACCGCGGTCCGTCGCCGGGTCGAGGCGGGAAATTCTTGGTGCGGCACCACGCCGGCTGGCCGCCCGCGGCACGCCCGATCCCGGAGCCGGACAGTCCGCGGATCCCACCCCCGAGGATCGGCCGAGAACCCCCGCCTGCGGTGGTCCGCCTCTTGCTGGATCCAATCGACTGGCTTGCCGGGCGACGCCCGGATCCCCCGTCCGGACCAGCCCCGGAGCAAGGAGCTGCCTCATGTCATCCCTTCTCTTCCTGCTGGCGTTCGCGGCCGCAGGCCCCTCGGGCGCGCCGCCCCAGGCCTCGGCCGATCTCGGGAAGGACAAGGCGGCCATCGTGCAGGCCGCGCTCGACTACGCCGAGGGGTTCTACGAAGGCGCGGACGATCGCATGGCGCGCGCGGTGTCCCCGATGCTGACCAAGCGCGGGCTCGTGGCCCGGCCCGGCGCCGACCCGTTCCTGGTCCAGATGAACTCGGAGATGCTCGTCGACGCGACACGGAGCGGCCGCGGCAAGCTCGAGCCCGAGAAGCGGAACCTCGCCGTGACGGTGCTGGACGTCGAGGGGGACATCGCGTCCGCGCAGGTGTTCACGAGCGAGTTCAACGACTACCTGCATCTGGTGAAGCGGAACGGCGAGTGGAGGCTGGTGAACGTGTTGTGGCACCCGCCCGTCGCGAACCCGTCCGGCCCCGCCGACGCCGACCGCGCGGCGGTGGAGCAGGCGGTGAAGGGCCTCGTCAAGGGGCTGGCGTCCGGCGACGCCGCGAGCGTGCAGGGACTGCTGCACCCCGCGCTGGCCTGGCGCTACTTCGTACCCGCCTCGGGCGGCGCGCGCATCGTCGTCGATCAGAACGCCGAGACGATCGTCGCCGTCCTGTCGGCCGGACAGAAGACGCCGTTTGCCGTCGAGACTTCCCGGATCGAGGTGCTCGGCGTGGACTACGACATCGCGTCGGTGAAGCTGACGACGCCGGCGATGCCGTTCTACCTGCACCTGGCGAAGCAGAAGGGCGCGTGGCGGGTGGTCAACGTGCTGGGTCGTCCGCCGGCGCGGCCGGCGGCGGGCCGCTGACCGAGGGGAACCGGGCGACGGCACGCGTCATCGGCCAGCGTCGAGAAACGCGAGCCACGCCCGTTCGAGCTCCGGCAGGCTCTCGCCGTAGATCGCGAGCAGCGTGTCGGCGACGGTCTCCCGCGAGTCGCTCCATCCGACGGCGGCGCAGGTCTGCTTCATCCGTCCGACGCCCTGCGTGTCGACCAGGTAGCGGACGAACGAGCCGGCCGGTCTGGCGGCGCCCGGGGTGGACCGGAACCCGTCGGTGTCGATGATCGTCTCGAGGCGAGGCAGCGTGCCGGCGGCGCGGGCCTGGCGCGCGAGATCGTGGAAGGTCAGGCCGGACCAGTGGTCGCGCCCCTCGTAGTCGCCCGCGAGCGGGTCGTTCTGGAACGCGTTCGACATGCCCTCGTGAAAGAACGAGTTGGGACTGCCGAGCTGCCCCGTGAACAGGTGGACGACCTCGTGCGCGTGGAACGGCTGGATCGTGAACACGGCCGGTCCACCCGGCTGGGCCATGCCGAGCGAGGTGCCCGGGCTGACGGCTGCCCAGTAGTCCTCCCACTCCCGGAACTTGTAGTAGTCCACCTTTGCCGGCAGCGCGACGCCCAGATACGCGCTCAGCCACTGGAGGTGCGCTTCGCAGCGCTCGGCGTCCACCGAGTCGCCGGGAGCGTGGTGGAGGACGAAGTGAGCGGTCTCGAACCGCTCGGTGAGCTGCACGAAGGCCGACATCGTCGGGCCCGCGGTCGGCGCCGTCGGTGAGGACGAGCACGCGATCGCGAGGACGACCGCGGCCAGCGCGGGCGGCGCGATGAGCGGCCGGCTCATGGCCGCCTCCACTCGGGCAGCTCGACCCGGAGCGACGTGCGGAACGTGTCGCGCTGGTAGCGGTTCGTGGCCAGCGAGCGGACCCACGCGCCGTCGAGCGCGAGCTGTCGCCACCGGACGCCGGCGCCGACCGTGAACCCCCACGCGTGTCGGACCTCGCCGTCCGAATCGATCGCCATCGACTCGTCCCGGAAGACACCGGCCCTGAGCGGCACGCGGACGGATTTCACGCGGGCCGCGTGCTCCGCTCCGGCGTGCACCTGCACGGTGTTGCGCTGACAGGACCGGGGCGGCGCGGCGGTCCGGAACCTCGCGGGCACCACCGGGACCGGCGCGGCCATCGTGGGGTACGCGTACGTGCCCGGCGACGGGAGGTCCCCGCGGCTCGTGATGCGGGCGTACTAGTCGAGGCTCGCCTCGGACCACAGCGTGGTCGTGACGTCGAGCGCCAGAACCAGGCGATCGCCAAGGGCGGCCGCCGCGCCCACCGCGACCGCGTCCGGCAGCTCGAGACGGCCGCGGCCGGCGTGGGTCGCGCCCGTGAACCGCTCGCCCAACCGCTCGTCCACCGACGCGGCGGTGTTCGAGTACTCGACGCCGGTGTCGAAGCCCGGCCTGACGACGACCGCGGCGACCAGCCAGTCGGTGACGTCCGCCTGCGCGCCCAGGTCCCAGCTCCATCCCGACACCTCGAAACGCAGGTCGTCGTCGAGCGACTCGGTCCAGCCGGCCCTGAGCGCTTCGGTGATGTAGAAGGACCTGACGCTGGTCTCGCGCACGGGCAGCATGTAGCCGCCGAACCAGCGGTGCAGGCCGGCGCCGACCCGAAGCCAACGGGTGGGCGCCGCCGCCAGCCTGACCGCCACCGTGTCGAGACCACCCGAGGCGGCCGCGTCGTAGCGATAGTCATGGTGGTAGACGTCGGGCTCCAGGTAGTCGAACGCGGAGGCGTACGCGAAGTCGTAGCCGAATCGCACCCGACGCTGGTAGCCGACCTGCGCCACGGCGCGCAGGCGCCCGAGACGGAAGGGCACAGCCGCCGCGAGATCGTCGAAGCCGCCGCCCGCGGCCGTGACGAGGCTCTCGCGGAGGATCCCGACGGTGCCGGTCGCGCCGGACGTGCGGTCGATCTGGATCGTGCGGGGGCTGCCGTCGAGCCGGTCGCCGAGGAACGAGACGGTCACCCACGGGCGGTCGAGGTCGGCCAGCGCGGCCGGGTTCCACGAGCCGGCTTCGGGATCGCCGTGGATCGCCAGGTGCGCGCCGCCCATGCCCCAGGGCCGGGCGCCCGCGCCCAGCGAGAAGCCGTCGAAGACGACCTGCTCGAACGGGGCCTCGCGCGGCTGCGCGCGCGCGGCCGTGGCCGTCAGGCCGACCAGCACGATCGTCATCGCGAGCGCGCCGCCCCAGGTCGTGGCTCGGAATCGCACGGGACCTCCTCTTCACGAGCGGTCCGACGCCCAGAAGCCGATGACGATGCCGACCAACGGCGTGCAGGCCGAGCGGGTGAGCTCGGGCGGGTGAGCCCGGGCGGGTTACTCGTGCCTGAGCGTCGCAGCCGGATCGATCCGTGCGGCCCGGCGCGCGGGCACGTAGCCGGCCGCCACCACCAAGGCGCCCATGAGCACGGCCACGGCCGCCAAGACGATCGGATCCACCGGGCCGATGGCCGTCAGCGATCGGGCCAGCAGGCCCCACACGACGACGGCGCTGCAGAAGCCCAACACGGTGCCTACGACGACGAGCCGCAACGTCCACGCGAACACCATGCCGAGGAGCCGACGCGGGTCGGCGCCCAGCGCGAGGCGCACGCCGAACTCGTGGCGCCGCCGCGCCACGGCCCACGCGGTCAGCCCCCACAGGCCGATGGTGGCGAGCGTCGAGCCGAGCAGCGCGAGGGCGAGCGCGAGCGCCGCACGCGTGCGTTGGGGCGTGACGGATCCGGAGACGAACGCATCCATCGGCCGAAGGTCGCGAACGGCGAGCCCCGGGGCCGCGCGCACCAGCTCGCGCAGTGCCCGCGCGAGGCTGGCCGCGTCTCCGCTCCCTCGCGCGACGACGAACATCGCCGGCACCGGAAGCTCGGCGTGCGGAAGGTAGAACTCCGGTTCGGCCTCGACGCCGAGACCGCGGTGCCGCACGTCGCCCACCACGCCCACCACGGTCAACCACGGCCTCGGCGTGGACTCGTCGGCGAACAGCGCGAGGTGGCGGCCGATCGGATCCTCGCCGGGCCAGAAGCGCCGGGCCATGGTCTCGTTCACGAGCGCCACGCCAGGGCCGGGCACGGTGGTCGTCTCGTCGGCTGCGAACAGACGGCCACGGGTCACCGGAATGCCCATCGCCCGGAAGTAGCCCGCCGTGACGACGTGCAGGGCGGCCCGCTGGCGCTCCGGCAGGCCTTCGATCGCGATGACGTGCGCGTTCGACGCCCCGGCCAGCGGCAACGAGCTGATGGCGCCCGCGGCCGACATGTCGCCGAGCGCCTCGACGCGCGCGACCAGATCTGCATAGATCTGGCGCCGTGCCGATTCGCCGGGCGGCACCGCGCCAGCCGGTGCCACCTCGGCGGCGACGACCCCCGTGGGATCGAATCCTGGATCCGTGGCGGCCAGGCGGTTGAAGGTGCGGAGCATCAGGCCCACGCCCACCAGCAGCACGACGGCCAGGGTGAGCTCGGCGCTCAGGAGCGACTGGCCGAGGCGTTCCCCCCTCGACCGCGCGATCCCGGGCTGGCCGCGCATCACGTCGGCGCCGCTCACGCGAATCGCGGCGAATGCCGCGGGAACGCCCAGCGTGAAGCCGGCGGCCAGCGCGACGGTCGTCGCGAACGCGAGAACGGTTCCGCCGACGCGCAGGTCGCCCCTGACGAGCAGCGCGGGCGGGATCGAGCCGAGGAGGACGTCGGAGAGCCACAGGACGACGAGCAGGGCCCCGGCGCTGGCGGCCAGCGCGAGGAGCTCGGCTTCGAGCACGAACTGCCAGAAGATCCGTGCGCGGCTCGCGCCGAGCGCGAAGAGCACGGCCACCTCGTGCCGGCGTGCGACCGCGCGCGCGAGCAGCAGCAGCCCCACGTTCACGCAGGCGATGAGGAGCGTGCACAGCGAAGCGCCGAGCAGCAGCAGCAGGACCGGACGCGGCTCGCGCGCCAGCAGCTCCGCGAGCGGGGCGATCGTGACGCCCCATCCACGGCTGATGTCCGGGTCGCGCTCGGCCATCCGCTCCGCGATGGCCGACAGCTCGGCGCGGGCCTGCTCGAGCGTGCGTCCGGGTGCCAGGCGTCCGAGCACGGCCAGCGTATGGTTGCCAGCCTCCTCCCGGGCCGCGTCGAGCGCGAGCGGCGTCCAGAGCTCGCACTGTGGCGGGAACCGGAATCGGTCCGGCATCACACCGACGACCGTGTGTTCGGTCCCGTCGATCGTCAGGCGCAGCCTTTCGAGGCGCGCGGCGCCGAACCACCGGCGCCACAGGCCCTCGCTGATGACGGTGACGCGCGCTCCAGAGGGCGAGTCCTCCTCCTTCGTGAAGACGCGACCCAGCAGCGGCGGCATCGCCAGCGCGTGGAAGAAGCTCGCCGACACGCGCGCGCCGGTCACCCATGCCGGCGCGCTCGGGCCACCCAGGTTGACGCGCACGACCCTTATCGCGCCGAGCGAAATCAGGGCGGTGCTCTCTGCCCGCCACGTCACGTAGTCCTGCGCCGTCACCGCGAACGGCGCGCCGTTGTCCGGCCTGGTCTGCCTGATCAGCATCAGAGCGGCGGGATCCCGAAAGGGGAGCGGCCGGAGAACGACGGCGTCGAGAAGGGTGAAGATCGCGACGGCGGCGCCGATGGCGAGGGCGAGCGTGAGCACCACGACCAGCGCCGCCCGCCGGTCGCGGAATGCCGCACGGAGGGCCTGACGCGTGTCGGGCGGAATGACGGCCATGGGCGCGCCTCCCACTGGACGGCCTCAGGGTGGCCGGGCGCCGGTCTCGTGCCACGTCGCGCGTCGCGCCGTGACCGATATGCAGCACGTGCAACGACAGTGCCCGTTCCCTTCGGCTGCGCGCGCCGACGGGTGGCCTCGTTGGGCGCGGTTGCGCACAGGCGCTGCCGTGCACTGTCCGGGCCTGGGACTGCTGCGTCCGGCCTCGGTCAGGCGCGCCTGGGCCAACATCGTCCGAACGGCAAGGATCGCTCGAACGGGAAGGATCGTTCGAACGGACGAGGATCGCCTTGAACGGCAAGGATCGTCCGAACGGACAAGGATCGTCCGAACGGACAAGAATCAGATTGGTGTGGCGGAGAGAGTGGGAATCTGTCACGCCAGATCAAGAAACCCCAGCACACAGGGGCATTTTCCGCTTAACCGAAATGGGGTCAGCCATTTGCCATCTTCCATTCTTTGCGGCCGTTTTCCTCCGTTCGCCGCTGTTTTCAGATTTTGCGGGCGGGATGTCACTCACAATGTCACTCGCCGCGAGCGTCTTCAGAGTTCTTCTCGTTAGAAGAGGCAGTCGCGGATCTCTCGCTCAGCGGGGAGGAGCGATGAGACGGCCAGCGCGCAAAGACCGACCCGCTGGCTGATTCTGCGCCGTGCTGCCGACCAGGCGTCAGGGCGCCTTGCCTCGCGGACGCGACGTCGCCGCCGCTCTCGCTGGTGCCAATGCCAAAATCCCGCACCGGCCGCACCGCGCACCCGGGTAAGATAAGTGCCGCAACGGCTGCTTGTCGGCCCGTCATCTGTCCTTGAAAAGGAGCCCCACTTGCCAAACGTCGCATCGACGCTAGAGAAAGCCCTTAACGAACTCCGCGCCGAGCGCACCCGCCTCGATCGGCAGATTACGGCCGTGGAAGGCGCGCTCTCAAGCCTCGGAAGGGGAGTCGGCCGCCGTGCGGCCCGTGCCGTGAAGAAGACGACGAAGCGCGCCAGCCGGACGATGAGCGCTGCCCAGAAGCGAGCGGTGAGCAAACGCATGAAAGCGTATTGGGCTAAGCGCAAGAAGGCTGTGGCAAAATAGGATCCGGCGTTAGAGAGAATCGAGCTGTCAGCTTCCCGTCCAGGCTGAACGCCTCGGTGTCTGTGCTCGATACGACCTCAGTCATGCCGTTGGCCGCGGAACAGGCACACGGTGGTCGCGTTGGTCCTCGGCTAGCGCAGCGGTTTCTGGTTTCTCTGCGACGTCGCAGCCAACGCTGCGTCGGCCATGCATGATGGTTTGTCATCACGCGCCCGACGCGGCACAAATATGCGGGAATACATGCTCACGGAAGAACTGATCACCCTTCTTCCGCGTTTCGTCGATCAGCGCGGTCCCTCGCACGACGAGATCTCGCGCATGGTGGCACGGGCGCGCCTGTCGGACGCCGAGCCTGATGTCCAGGAAGGCGTGCAGCGGGGCAAGGTCAAACGCCTCCGCATGATTCTCGCCCATGCGATAGACCACCAGCCTGACGAGGGAGCGCGGTTTGTCGAGCTCTTCGTCAACCAGGTGCGGGCCTCCGGCGGCTTCCGGCTCGGCACCCCGGATTGCCCAGGGGCCGAGACTGTCGCGCAGCTCCGCGCCGCCTTTCGGCGGGTCGGGTTTGACCTTGATCCGGAAGGCAATCTCCGGCCGACCGTTCTTGAGAACCTTGAGGGGACTGACCTGACGGAGGCGCTGTGGGCCTATGTGCGCCGCGCGCAAACGGGGTCGGGTGACGCGGAGCTCTTGATCGGCACTGCCAAGAACCTCGAAGAGGCGACGGTCAGGCACGTTCTCAAGGAAACCACCGGCCACTACGCGACCGTGGGTCCGGCCTCCAACTTTCCCACGGCGCTCTTCAGCGCGTTTTATTCCCTGGGTCTCTCGGGTTCAGACGCAAAGCTGGACAAGGACCCGTACCGGGCGCTGCAACAGGCGCTGTTTCTGTTAGCGTGCGCCGTAAACCGCCTCAGGAACGATCGGGGTGACGGGCATGGTCGGCCGGAGCCAAGCGTTGCGACGCTTCTGGAGGGTAGGCTCAGCACTCAGTCCGCAGGATTGGTATGTGAGCTCCTGTTGACAGCCCTCAAGACGAGGCCACGGTAGAGCCAGCATCACCCTGCCGCCTCGGCCACCGCCGAGCGACACCGCCACGGCCGCTGTCTTCAAGACGCTACCCGCCACGCCGGCCTGGAGTGACACAGCGCCGCGTGAGATCGAATCACTGCGAAAGAGGCGGCCGTAGCTGCGTAAGTAGCGGAGTAGGAGCAGCCCCCCGGTCTCACGCTTGTGGGATGCCTTGGCGGTCGCTCCCGAAAACCCGCGCGCCGCACCGGCCTCCACGCTACGCAACCGGATTCCTCTCATGCGCCTCGTACAAGAAGACGCCGACAGTGGTTGCGAGGTGGACGATGAGCTTCGCGTGATGGGTGTCCAGTCCCTTGTGGCCCGCTTCCTTGCCATGCCCGGTTCCGAAGGCGTTGCGCAGCTCCGCAAGACTCTGTCCCGCCGACGAGAGATTGTTCACCAGCCGAACGACCGTTCCCTCCCACTTTGCCTTATCCTCGATCCCGTCGGGCACCACCGGCAGGCTCCTGACCGTCAGCTTGACCAGAGCCGGCAGATCATCGTCCCCAGGAAGTCCAATCCCGCGCTCTTCAAGAATCGTCCGGCAGACGGTCTCCATAAACTCCTTGGCGGTGCCGATCGCCAGCTCGAGATCTCCGGGCAGGGCCGCCTCCATCCGCGTAACCTGCCGCGCGACATAATCCCCGAGCGTTTGGGCCAGTGCCTTCGCCTCGGCGACCACGGCCGGAGGCATCTGCTCCAGCCGCCTGCCGCCATAGACGGGATGCGCGCCAATCCGGCTCACCGGTCCGATCTCCCACCCTTCAGCCGCCAGATGCCGGTTGAAAACCTCCAGATACGCTTCCCGCTCCGCAGGGTCAGGGCGCACGATTGGATGAACCATCTCCGCAAGGAAGCGCAGGAACGCCTCGTCGGGCGCATGCAGCAGGGCCAGCCGATCGTCCGTCCACCACCACCCATCATCCCAGTCGGCATTGTTCACGCGGTGCTGCCACAGGTCGGCCGCCATGTCGGGAAACTCGTGTGTGCGGTAGTCGCGCGTCGGCAGCGCCTTCAGATCAAACAGGCGGGAGAAGAACTCGACTTCGTTCAGCCGGCCGTTCGGCGGCATGCCGCGCAACAGCAACTCATCCGCGATGTTCCGCCGCGTCGGCTCGGTAATCTGGTTTGGCGGGTAACGCATGGCTCTGCCACCTCCTGCTACCGCACCCGCACGACCTCCACGCTCTCACCCATGCCGTCCACCTCCAGGCGGTATCCGCCCTGGTCATCCACGACGCGCGCCTGCGGCATGTAGGCGTAGTAGTAGAAGTACTTATACTCGTTCTGCCGCCACTTGCCGCCGCCGTAGAATTCAAACACCGTATCGCGGTTGTGAAACCCGCGAAATGACTCCTTCAGCTGCCCCTCTTCCACAATCGCCATCGGGACCTCCACCAGAGTGGGGAATACCCAGGGCATAGGGCCGCCAGCGAGCCGCTGGGGTAAGCCTGCCACGGCCTCCCGAAGCCCCTCGCCCGCGATCCAAACCACGCAGGTGGGCCGTTAACATCCAGGGCCCACGACTAACCGCCAGACGAGCGCACCCTGCGGCAGATGCTACAGCGCCCGCTCGTCCACAATCCCCTGAAAACCCGCTCAAGGCAGCACGCGCCCTGGCTCCGGCGCGCCGGGTGTAACGCCGATGCGACCACTCTACTCGCGCCCGTCATCCGCCTCGATATAGAAGCCGGACCGCCCGACATGGACTCCGGCCTTCACGCGGGGGTAGCGCCGCATCGCCATGGCGATGAGCCCGCGAGCGCACAGGACGACGGCGCTTGCGACAAGACACACGACGCCTGCGATCAGCAAGCTCGTCATCACGCCCTACTTCTTCTTCGGGTTGACGAGCGCGTTGACGGCCGCCGCGAGATCTTGTGCCGGGGCGACCTTCTCGCTCAGCCGCTTGGCCGTGGCGTTGGTCGCCTCGATGAGCGCCTCGATCAGGTCAGGCAGCTTGTCGACGCCCTTGATCCGCAGATAGCGCGGTGCTTCGTTGAACGGCCAGATCTCCTGGCTTTCCCGTTCCGGGTCGCCTTCGTTGCCGCTGACGGTGCGGATGGCCAGGCACCATTCGCCCTTGACCCTGGCATAGCCGACATCCTGGCTCCAGTAATCGTATTCGTCGCTGCCGCCGCTGATCTTCGTCCAGCAGGCGACGCCGACATTCAGGCGCTGCAGGGCCTTCTCGAGCGACGCGACAGGCTTCGCGAGCTCGCCGGAGGCGTCGTTGATGGTCTTGGCCGAGACGGTGAGCTTTTCGAACGCGGCCGTGATGCGCTCAGGAGCGCTTGGAGGTGAGAGGGGAGCAGGACCGGCGGACGGATCGGCGCGGACAATGGCCATGAGGCCCTCCCTGGGTCTTAGTGACCCGGAACACGGGAAACCGTTGGACGGCTTCGCAGAGCCTGCGCTATGGGGAGCGGGAGAATGCCCGCTCGCGCAAGGTGGAGCAATCATAGCACGAAATCGTGGGGCGCGGGCGAAGGCCGCGTGCGTGAGGTCAATCCATCAAGCGGACTTATCGCGCCGTAGCCCTTTTCAGGGGTTCAGCGCAAGGCGGACCCGTCACGCCGCAGCCTTGGTGAAGGCGGAACGACCCTCTCGGACTTACTCTTGCGGGATGCCTTGAAGGGCCGCTCCTGCAAGAGCCTGCGAAGAAAGCCGACCCTTAAGTGCGCGAAGAACAAAAGATCGCTGATTCTCATCCCTGCACCGCGCGCCGCAAACTCTCCGCCTCGCACCCGCCCTACGGGTCCGGGAAGGGGCCGGCTTCGTACAGCGGGCGTTTCGAGCCGAAACGCGCGGGCACGCGAATGACGCGCCCGCCATGCTCCAGGGCCACATCGAGATGATCCCAGCTCCACAGGTGCTGCAACAGACGCGACTCCAGCGCGCCTGCAATCCACTCAAACGGCAGTCCCGTTCTTGCAGAAAGCTCGTAGAAGTCCGTGATGGCGCCGCTCAACGGGCGTCCCTTGACGAGGTCCTTCAGCGCCGCCCGCAGCGTGACGGCCCGGGCGCGCAGCTTCTCCGAGTCAAACACCCCGGAGACTCGCAGCGCCGCGATCCACCCCGCGCCGGTGAGCCGGTAGCCTGGGCTGCCGACGGCGTGAGCGGCCCGTACGTAACCCAACCCTTCCAGCTCGACCCATGTCGTCTGCGGGACATCCCGATAGCGCTCGGAGTCGGGCCGGCAGCGCAGGCCGTCAAACGCGCCGTCCCCGAGATCCTCAACGATGCGCCTCAGCCCCAGGCTCATCGCTTCCAGGCGCGTCTCGTCAGAGAGAGTCACAGGCGGAATTCTCTCTCATTCCATGCCGAGGCGGAAGGCGCGCCCCAGGTGGCCCCTCCGTAGCCCACCCGGGAGAGAGAAGGCTCCGACACCCCTTTTCACTCACCAGCACCCATCCTCTGCCAAATGCGAGCCATATCGGCTCCCGTCCCTTCCTGCCGCGCCGCCCGGCGCTGACGTTCCCGGTTCGTTCTGATACGGGGCGCGCAGCCGGCCTGATCTAGACTAGGACCGGCCTCGCAGGCGGGTGAGATCGCATGGACTACAGCGAACTCGACAGGATGATCGACGCGCTTCAGGCGTGCGTGGAGGACGACGCGCCGCAAAAGGGCTACTGGAAGGGGCTGTGGTCCCTGGTCGGGGACGTCAAGGCAGGCTTCAAAGGCGTGCGCTATCCCAGGCTTGAAGACAGGCAGGCCGCTTGGCAGCGCCTGAACGAGCTGATCGACCAGGCCCGTGAGCGCAGCGCGCGCGAGAAGGAGGAGCGCGAGAAGCGCCAGCGCGCGTGGCAGGAAAAGGTCGAACGCAGCGAACGTGCCCGTGGCAGCCTCGAATCGAAGCTGGGCGGCACGCGGCCCGTCACGGACCTGGAACGCATGATCGCCTCTGTGGTGCTCGGGCCGTTGACGCTGCTCGAAAATGCTCTGCGCTCCGTGATGGGTCTGGAGCAACTCGATGAAGTCCACGAAGACTTGAAGAACTGCAGCGCCGCGATGAAAGAGGCATGGGCGTTCTTCGGCGAATCCAAGGACGTGATGCTTCCTGCGGACAGGCACGCGGCCTACGAAGCCCTGAACAAGGCGCAGGATCGCCTGAACGATGCCTGGGCCAGGTGGAAGGAAGCCAAGAACCGCTTTCACGAGGAACGCCGGCGTCAGTGGCAGGAGCGCCAGGAGAACAGGCGCGCCCGGATCGAGGCCAATATCGAAAAGCTGGAAGGCAAGCTGGACAAGGCAGAAAACGCTCTCGAAAAGGCGAAGGCACATCTGTCGAAGCTCGAAAGTGACTATGAGTCAGCTTGGAGCGACAAGTTCAAGGAGCGATGCCAGGAGTGGATGGACGAGGAGGAGAGCCGCATCCGCGACATTGAGGAATCGATCGACAGGATGCGCGGATGGCTCGAGGAGGAGCGGAGCAAGCTGAACTAGGTACGCCGATCGTCGACCCGGCGATCGGGTCCAGGCCCACCGCCACGACGGGACCACCGTGGGAATCTTGGTACCCCATGGACCGCGCTCGAGCTCATCCAAGGCGGCGCTGGCCACAGCCGCGGCCGGCCCGGCCCTTCCGCAGCCCATCCGGGAAAGGATCCGAGCCGACTGACCACGTTGTCTTCTTCGTCTTCTCAGATCCGGGCAATCATTCCCCGGCTAATCACTCGGTCTGCATCGGGTCGGCAACTTCATCGACGGCTGATCTCCCCGACAAAATAATCCCACCCTTTGATCGCGAACGGGTGGCGACCCGAGCCGTCGGCGAGGTGTACGCCACGACCCTCCTCGACGCGGCCGACTACCCGAATTCTGGCGGACGGCTCCACATTGGCCGGAGGTTCACAATCACTGGCAAGGGTGCCCACAAGAGAAAGATCCGCACCTGGACCGAGGGCCAGATTGAGGGGATCGACGCCCGATGCGACAGCGATCGAAGTCACGAGTTCTGGTACGCTGAAGAGCTCTCGTTCTAGAACGATCGCTACACCGCTTTCCGCTCCAATCTCCGAAAAGGACTGAGCGACACCGTCCGTATTATCCATACACGCCGTGCAGCGGCCGGAATTCCGCAACCAACGGCCGACATCGACCAGCGGAACAATGTCTGTGAATTGACGCTTGAGCCGCTCGACGTCGGCTTCGCTCAGTTCAAGCCTGCACTCCTGTGAAAGGAAATAGCCGAAGGCGGCTGGCGTGAGGCCAAGTTCTCTGGTGATGAATACCTTGTCGCCGGGCCGCGCACCGCTCCGTGTGAGCGCCCGTCCCTTTGGCACAAATCCTACCGAGGTAGCCGACAAACTCAGCTCCGTGCTCGAACTGATGTCACCGCCAACCACGCGACAACCGAAATGCAGTACCACTTCGTGGACACCGCGGCAAATGGCATCGAAATCGCTTACGGGCAGCTGAGCGGGAATCCCCATATTGAGGAGCAAGGCCGCCGGTTCACCCCCACATGCCGCGATATCGCTAATGTTCAGAAACGCCAAATAACGACCCAAGCCAAAGTGGTCAAGTATCCCTAGCCGAAACGCAATCAGATCTGCCGGCACGCGGTCCGTCGACAAAAGCAAGTCATGCTCTGCATGGCTGGCTAGGATCGCGCAGTCATTGCCAATAGTCGGCGACGGCTCACCCCCGTCAAACAGTGGCCTTATCAACTTCGCAATAAGAGCCTTCTCGCCGACTTCAGAAACGGTTTGGTCCGTCATATTCAGAATCAATTTTCTGCAGCGCGACATCCACTGCCTTGACGATTCTGGACCGTGGTTGCCCTCGAAGCCCTTCACCGACGGTAGGGACGGTCGCGAATCCGAGACCCTGCCATGGCAGCGTCCGTTCAATGTCTCGCCAAGGATCGATGGACAGAAACACCAGTGGGACGATCGGGCTCCCTGAAGACTTGTCACGACGCCTAACGAGCTCATCGATCTCAATATGAATGTTGCCATTCGGATCGTTCTTATACGCGGCGCCGTACTCGACGGATGCAATCACCAAAGCGGCCTCGCCCTCTCTTGCGGCGGCACGGCTGTTGTCAGCAGTGGTACCACCGAGGCCTTCATATGAGCCGCGCAATGCGTGGTAGCGCCGACGACGCGAGTACAGCTCTCTCAGGACCTCGTCGACGATATCCACATTATCCCAGCGAAAGGATATGAAGATGTCTGGCCCCTTACAGTCCCTGTGTGTGCGGGTGTCAGTCGGTACCTCAAGCTGGGAGATCAGGTCATTCCTGAAGAGGACCTCGTACAGCCCACCAGAATCTAGCAGGCTTTGCACTTGGTCCCATTGCGCACCTTGACGGTCGATCGGCATGAACACTTGAGCGGCCTTAAGGACCGGCAGCGGTGTCCAGTCCGGTGCCATAAAACCGCCGAAAGACGCGTCTTCGAGCGCAAGTGGTGTGCGCAGGAACCTCAAACTGTGCGAATGGATGCGAACCGAACCCGGCTCATAGAAGTGGTGCCGATACAGTTCCTGATACGTGTCAAAAAACAGTTCGTCTGGGAGCACAGTGTCATTGCCACTAGAGGCTGCGCCATCCCACGGACGAACCCAGGCGTGTTCGTAGTCAGCTCTTTCGCTGAGCAACAACTCGAGCGCGACGCTGGCACGCACAGATAGATTACGTTTCAATCGACTCTCAGATATCTGCCTGAGCCGCTCCCATAGCCACACATCGTCGAGCGTCTTGAATCCAACCATTCCGAGTAATGGCGCAACTTGATGAGAGTGAACAAAGTCCTGCGCGCAGGGAGCGCAGTTCTCATTGAAGAAGATATCGCGAAGTAAGACGACGAGAAGCAGTCGTCGGAAGCGGTTCTGGGGAGACAGATAAACGCTACGCCAGAGATTCGCTCGCGTAGCGAGGAAGTCGATGACCGGTCCGACATCGGAGACGACCGGGCCGATCTCGTCGTACTCGACGAGGGACTCCACGACGGACTGCGGATCGCCGCGGACGCCGACAGTGTGATGCGCGTCTCGATAGACGTAGTCGAGCCTGTCAGCATCGACCTCCCCTTCGAGCAGGTTTAGCCACGCGCGCAGTTGTGGCTCTTCGCTTATCCATGGATACTGCCGCCCTACGATAAGGAAGGCCAACAACTGGAGGTCGAAGCCCTTCAGAGACCGTTCTGACCCTGAATCAATCAGACTTGCAATACCGAAGACTTTCTTCGGCTCCCAAGCGTAAACATCGTGACCCACGTGCTGAGCAACCCTCCTCTGTGTCTCCTCGTCTGGCTTGAAAATGAGTCCCGTCGCCGTTTCGTATGGCAGTTCGCCAACGTCTTGAAACAACGCGGCTGCTAGGGTGTACTGCGTTAGCACATCCGCGCCGTTGACGCCGGCCGCCTCCGCCTGTGAAAACACTCGCTCTGCGGCCGGCAGCCTGTTCCGCAGTCGAGAGACAGCGTCCACTCGAAGACTTGGTGCAAGGCGGCGAAGGAGGGCACGCATCATGTGCATCGTGCCGAGGGCGTGCGCGTACCGACTGTGATCGGCGCCCACGAACTGGTACGACGCGAACCCTAGCTGCTTGATGCGCCGAAGCCGATCGACTAGGGGTGAACGCACTGCCGTCGCGAGGCTGCCGACAAACGTGTCGGCCGGGACGGCGTCTGCTAGGTCAAGAGTCCCATGTATGGGATCGTAGAGGGATCCGAAGTGATCAACGTGATCAACCTTAGCCATCGGCCCTCCGCTCAGCGTCAAAGTCCATAAAAAGGAGGGACGGAACGGGGCTTGTCAGCCTCCCGTACTTGCCGGAGTAGAGATCAATCGATCCGTGGGCACGCCAGAACGTCACCTGGCCGACCAGCATGCCTGGGTACACTCTGGTAGGTGTGACAGCGTGAAGCTGCAACGTCCATTGATTCACGGAGCCGATGTCAATGAGATCCGCTGTCACATTGATGAACACACCGAGACGCGCGAGCGATGAACGACCTCGGATGATCGGCACATATTTCGTGCTACCCATTACCTCATCGGTATTGAAGAGGTAGATCTTGCTGGGTTCGAGGAGCAAGCCGTACGAGTCGACCACGTGACGTTCCGTAGGATTGCTTTTCGCGCAATCAAGAAGAGACTCCTTGTACGTCACGCACCTATTTCCTAGTTTAAAGTCGTACGAGTTGGCTCCCAGTTGTTGTGGATTGAATGGCCTGATAACGATGTCGCCGCACGAAACAGCATCAGAAATCGCGGAGCCGGTGAGAATCATCGTTCCTCCCGCGCAATGCTGACCTGCAGGGAATCTCGTAATTCGCCCTCAAGGCTCCTATCCCGGTTGGCCACAGGCCCGAGGTCGAGCGAATATCGCCCGGTGTAGGCGACCGAACGCCCAGTGATTTCCCAAAACGCGATCTGTCCGATGCGACACCCAGGATAAACACGCAGCGGTTGAACGACGCTCAGTTCGAGTGTCCACTGGCCCATTGACCCTACGTGGCCGAGGTCGGCATTGATGTTCACGAAGAGTCCCAAGCGGCCAGTCGATGATCGACCGAGCAGCGTCATGGCGTACTTTCGGCTACCGAGAATCTCTTCGGTGTGGCCCAGGTAGAGGTTGCCTGGCAGCAATACGTAGCCGTGACGATCAATTGTGAACGCGGGGCCGTGTCCCAATTGGATCAGCGTGTCGCCGAGGCGGTAGTTGTAGCTGTTTGGGTTGACAGCTCGTTCGTCGAACGGCTCGATGATGATTTCGCCATTCGTGACACCCTCGCGAATGGCAGCCCCAGTCAGAATCATCGGCGACTCTCCGTTTCCAATTCGCCGTCGAGGGATGCGAGAGGGCGGAGGGCCTCGGTCCCCGGGCGATCACGGCCTGCGGCCGGCGAAAGACGCCGAAGACCCGGATGTCGATGTCGTCTGCGTCTATTCGGTTGACGGTGTGAGCCAATGGCCGCCCGCTTATGTGCGACCGCTCGTGGAGCGATCACAATGCGAAGGATATCGCTTTCGGCTGAGCCGGACAACCCTGATGTTGCCGCGGTTTCACCACGCTCCTTCAACATGTCCCGGCGGGCGAGGACTTCGGGTCGAAGTGCTGCGGCGGGTGCGGTCGACCACGGCCTTCCGCGGAACTCTGTGGAGTGGCCCCGCACCTTTGAGTCGCAGCGGGACTAGGACGGTGGATGGAGAACGAGGCGATCCTGTTTATGCGGTTTTCTTAGTCAGTAAACCAACATCCTCCATTTTGGCCGTTCGGATCCGCACTCTTATACATCAAAAACGGTCTTGCGTGTCGCAGAAAAAAGGGTCTTCGTTTACCGGGTGATTCTACTGCGTCGGGACTCTGAAGGCGGTCGGCACCGTCGGACGAGGCGCGCGTAGGACCGTGGTCAAGAAGCTGGTGAGATCGACGTGGCGCTGACGAGCGGTCCGGACGACGCTGGCGAGCACCTCTTGGGTGTGCGCCCCGCGTGGGGTGCGATTGCCGCCACAGATCTTACGGTTGACGACCGCGGGACGGATCGCGTGCTCAGCCCGCCAATTGGTCGCGTCGACGCGCGCGTCCCACAAGAACCCCAGGACGGCTGGGAACTCGATGGCGAGATGGGCCGCGAAGCGCGTCGCGGCGGGCAGGGCCGGGACGGTGTCGATGAGGCGGCCCAAGCGTGCGAGCAAGCGCCCGCGAGCGACGGCGACCCCATGGGCCGAGATCTGACGGGCGTTCCGCCGATCGCGGATCGCGAGCGCGTCGGTGAAGACGTCCTGCACGTGCGCCGCCCACGGGCTGCGCGGATGGTCGACCCGCAGTGTGCGACACCGGCGAGCCAGGTGCTGGAGGCAGCTCTGGTGCAGCGCGTTCGTGAACTGCCGATACGGCGCCCAGCCGTCGCGCACCAGCACGCCGTCGAAGTCGGCGCCCAGCATGGCCGCCGCATCGTCGAAGGCGCGCCCGGGCCGAATGGCGTACACCGTGGTGGTCGGCGTGGCAAACGCCCAGAGCCGGTGCAGCCGGGCCCCGACGCGCCACCCGGTTTCATCGGGACTGACGACCGGACTGCCGCGAATCTGCTCGCACAACGCCGCATAGGTCGGCGCCGCCACGCGGGCCGCGCGATGCAGCGCGTGCACGAGTCCCCCGGGCGTCACCGTCAACCCAAAGCGCTCGCGCAGCAGCGTCGCGATCTTCTCAAGGGGCATCCCTGCGTGCTTGTGCAAGAGCATGACGAGCGTCACGACACTGGGGCCCAGTTGCACGCCCGCGGCCCCCAACGCGTCCGAGGTCTGAAGGGGATGCCGCCCTTGGACGCGCCGGCCACAGGCGACACAGTGCCCCACCTGCACGTCGAATCGCCGGACGATCGGCCGCACCACGGGCAGATCGTCGTGATACTGCGGGGCCACGCGGGTGAGCTGGATCGCCCCGCCACAGCCGGGGCACGCGGCGGGAAGCGCCGCGGTGTAGGTCTCATCGACCCGCGACGGAATGGGTCGTCGCGCGTGGCACCCGTAGGCCGCGCCGGGCCGTCGCCCCGGCCGCCGGCCGCGGCCCTGTGGACGATCTTTCGCGAAGGGGGCGGCTTGGCGGAAGCCCGCGCGCCGCGCCGCGTCGAGTTGCTGCTTCAGATACTCGTTGCGCCGCTTCAAGCGATCGCGTTCGCGTTCCATCTCTCGGCGCTGACGCTCCGCCCGCGCCACCTCCTCGCGCAACCGTGCGATTTCTTCTTGTTGGCGCTGAATCAGCTCGTCGCGGTCGTCGCCGGGCCGGCGCGCGCGCTCATCTGCCACACGAGATTTATGGCAGACTCGCGAAAAAAGTACAAGTACACAATCTTGGATCTGACGCCGTCAGATGGGGGCACCCGCTAAACGAAGACCGCCTGTGTTGACCCCTCCAGCCCAGCGTCCGCCCGACTCGCGCGGTACCCCTGGTGCCACGCCACGCTTTGGGAGCCAAGGAACGTGCGGATAGCCGCCAGCACCGCAAAGGTGCCGAGGACCAGCGCGAGGAGGTTGTCGGTCGTGACCCAAGCAGTGCTGGCGAGCAGGACGCGGACACACTCCGCGAAGATCGCTCCCCATCCCGCACAGAGCACCCCGTCGAGTCGCTGGCTGATGGTCATGCGGCGAAGGGCACCCCCGTAGAACACGCCGTCCTCGGCTTCCGCCGCGCCTTCCAGATCAGGATCGTTGAACATGGCCGAGTTCTCAGGTGACAGACGCTCCCGCGCTGTCGCACAGGGCCGGGTGTTCCTTGGGCCGACGAGCGTGGGCGCCCTTGATCACCCCTCCTCTTTCCGTGCTACCCCGGCAGTTTTCCGGAATCCGATGCTCAGCGGGGTCCGCCCCAGGCAGCCGGGCCTGTGGAGGCCCGGCTGGCTTGGCGGCCTTCAGTAGCTCTCGCGGTGCACGCCGCGTACCGCCCGGCCCGACGGATCCGTCAATTGGGCGAACGAGGCGTCCCACGCCACGGCGGCCGGTGTACTGCAGGCGACACTCGGACCGCTCGGCACGCACTGCGCGGCGGCGTCACCCGGGAAGTGCCGGTCAAAGATCGCCCGATACGCATACGCTTCCTTGGTCTGCGGCGTATTCACCGGAAACCGATAGTGCGCGCGGCGCAGCTCGTCGTCGCTCACGTCACGCTCCGCGAGCGCCTTCAGGCTGTCGATCCAGGCGTAGCCGACGCCGTCGGAGAACTGCTCTTTCTGCCGCCAGACAATGCTGGCGGGCAGCAGTTCCTCGAACGCCCTGCGGAGGATCCACTTCTCCATCGACCGATCCGTGGTCACCATCTTCTCGGCGGCATCGAAGCCCATCGCCACGTCGAGGAACTCGCGGTCGAGAAAGGGCACCCGCGCTTCGATCCCCCAGGCGGCCATCGACTTGTTGGCACGCAGGCAGTCGTACTTGTAGAGCCGATCGAGCTTGCGCACCGTCTCGGCGTGAAATTCCCGGGCGCTGGGCGCCTTGTGGAAGTAGAGATACCCGCCGAAGATCTCGTCCGATCCTTCGCCGGTGAACACCATCTTGATCCCGACGGACTTGATGCGGCGCGCGAGCAGGTACATCGGCGTCGAGGCCCGCACGGTCGTGACGTCATAGCTCTCGATGTGGTAGATGACGTCCGACAGCGCATCGAGCCCCTCCTGGACGGTGAAGTGCAGCTCGTGATGAATCGTCCCGATGGTGCGGGCCGCGTCACGGGCCGCCGCCAGGTCAGGCGAGCCATCGAGGCCGATGGCGAACGAGTGGAGCTGCGGCCACCAGGCTGGCGTCAAGCCCCCATCCTCCACGCGGTTCTTGCTGTGGCGCTGCGCCAGTGCGGACACGACGGAGGAATCCAGGCCGCCCGACAGCAGGACCGCGTAGGGCACGTCGCACATCAACTGGCGCTCGACCGCTCGATCGAGCGCGTGGCGTACGGCGTCGATGTCGCACGGCCGGCCGCGCACCGCCTCGTAGTCCCGCCACGCGGGCTCGTAGTAGCGGCGAACCTCGCCGACCTCGCTGTCGAGATAGTGGCCTGGCGGGAAATCCTCGATCGTCCGGCAGACCCCGATGAGCGCCTTCATCTCCGACGCGACGAAGAAGGTGCCCTGCTCGTCGCGCCCGGTGTAGAGCGGCATGACGCCGATCGGGTCGCGTGCGACGAGATAGCGGTCGCGCGCCTCGTCGTACAGCACAAAGGCGAAGATGCCGCTGAGGTCGTTGAGAAACGCCGTGTCCTTCTCGGCGTAGAGGGCGAGGATGACTTCACAGTCCGACTGGGTCTGGAACGGGTACCGGTGGGCGAGGGCACGCTCGAGGTGCTGGTGGTTGTAGATCTCACCGTTGACCGCGAGGACCGTCCGGCGATCGGGCCCGTAGAGGGGCTGGGCGCCGTGCTCGATGTCGACGATCGCGAGCCGCTCGTGCGCGAGGATCGCGCGATCGCACGAGAAGATGCCGCTCCAGTCGGGGCCGCGGTGGCGTTGTCGCTTTGAGAGGGCGAGTGCCTGCTCGCGCAAGGCCGCCGGATCGGACTTCAATTCGAGCATGCCCAGGATGGAACACATGAGGGGTCTCCGCGCGCGCCAGCGCCGGTTGGGGAACGTCCCAGTCTAACGAGCTGGACAGACTGCCGCAAGGTGCCTGAGCCTTCGCTCACGGCTCAGCCTGCCACAGCCCGCAGGTACCAGGGCAGACGTGCGCCGGAATCGCACCGTCGGCCGCCTGCATCGCCTCCAATAACGAGTCGAACGCGTTGACGGTCTTCATGCGTCCATCGGGTGAGGTCGCGCCGGCCGCAAAACGGGTTCCGATCCGGAACACCGACGCCGTCCAGTGATGGTCGCCATGCTGCCGGCGCCACGGACCTGGGCGATGGCTGTCGATGAGCTCGCCGCACGTGGAGTCGGCGTCGACCACGAGACAGAAACTGACCTGGCGTTGGCGGGCGAGGATCCGTCCCTCTTCGAGGAGGGGATCCGCCTCAGAGGACCACCGAGCAACCCGGTTCGCGAGCAGACGCCAGACAAGAATACGCCAGGTATCGTCGCGCTCGGGAAAGAGCACAACATCGTCCGGCATACGCCGGACCCGGCTCGGTTCGCGCGGATCCATCAAGGCATCCCACTTCTAGGGTAAGTCGTCACGCACAACCCTTGAACGGGTTCTCCATCTCTCCGCCTTGAAAGAGCGCCGTGTCGTTCTTGGCGCATGCGCAGCGGCTGCCCCCTTGGCGCCCCAGCCGCAAAATCCCTCCCGTCCGGGTGCGTCGTCAGGAGGCAGCGCACCGTGTCGCCCTGCGGCCCGGTGAGCGCCCCGAGCGTGCCGCGCTCGCGGACCGTCCCGTTGTCCCACGGGATGCGCGGAAGACCCTGTATCGCCACCACGTATCGACCCGTCAGGGCACGAGTGAATTCAGCGCACGACCGTCGATCAAGACGACGAGCCAGTCCTGGCAGTACTGGATCTTGCAGCTCCCGCCGACTGGACGCTCGATCGGTGCGTGCCCGCCTCAATCCATGCAGGCCTCCTGTTTCTTCCTCCGATCGTCAAAGCTGCGCGCATTCCTCTCCTTGGCGACGTCTGGGAGAGTCGTCGTCACGGTCTTCTTCGCTTCTACGACGTGGTCTTCCCCCTCACTCGCATGCGTGCTGCCGGCGGCAAATGCCGCCGGGCTGCGCGCGCAGCGAGCCTTGCGTGCGCTTCTTGGTGATGGCCTGACACCAGCCAGACGAAGCGGGCGCGGCTCGTGGCGCCGGTGCGGCGGTTGTCGGAGTCCCGCTTGGTGATGTCGGTGCAACCTGTTCGCGCGGCGAAGTGATCGCATTATGGGGGTGAAGCGTCAGCGGATCGCAATGGCGGGAGAGCGCCGACGCCGAGTGTTCCAGAGTGGCACATCGCGTTTCATACATGCAACGTGGCCGCACCACACCAAGCGCTCCCCGAGCGGCTGAACTGGTCGGAGTGTCAGACATCAGTGGGGCGTCACGGTGGACCAGTGCCGAGGTTACTCCGCCACCGCCAAGTGCTGCAGGCGCTTGAGCGTGTCAGGGTACTTGCGCACGAGCAGGATGAGCGCCGCGGCCTGGTCATTCGGCCGGCTTCGTCCCTGTTCCCATCGCTCGAGTGTGCGCGGGTTGACGCCGATGCGGTAGGCAAACGCCGGACGCGACATGCGCAGGCGCTCGCGCGTGCTCCGAATGATTTGCTGATTGATACGGGGCAGCGACAACCGTTCCACCTGATGCGAGCGCAGCGTGATACGTCCCTCACGGTGGGCTCGCATGGCAGAGACGCCCTCCATCAGTTCACCAAAGAGATCGCGCTTCTTCAGCTTCCTTGTGGCCATATGGTCATCTCCGTCGTCGCTCCCCGCGTTGTGCACGACGAGCCACTCGTTCCGCCTCGATCGCTGCGCGCAAGTGTGCCTTTTGCGCCGGCGTCAGATCGTCAGCTTCGCCCTTCCCGTACAGCGTGAACAGCCAGACTTGGTGCGCCTCGGGAAGAAAGAAATAGACGATGCGCAGGCCGCCGCGCTTTCCCTTGCCCCGGGCTTCATCACCCCAGCGCAACTTCCGGAATCCACCGGTGCCAGGCATGATCTTTCCGGCCTCGGGATGGTCGATCAGAAAGCGTTGAAGCGCCAACAGCCCCGCGTCGTCGAGATACGCGCGGAAATGGCGCGTGAACGCCGGCGCTTCAAAGAATTCCACTGCTTTAACCATACGCATAATGCGTATGGTTTTGCAATCCCTTTCCGCTGGATCCCTTTGGGGGGTCCGAACCCAGCCGACCTTTCACGACCGAAATGTCACGCGAGAATGTCACTCAGCGGATTCCGACCGGTACAATTCGATGATTTGCTCAGCATTCCTGCGCAAACTGATGGAGATGAGTCAGAGAATCGTGCTCTTGATGGTTTTCGCAGGCATATTGAGGAAAACGACAGAAAATGACTGGCGGAGAGAGTGGGAATCTGTCACGCCAGATCAAGAAACCCCAGCAAACAGGGGCATTTTCCGCTTAACCGAAATGGGGTCAGCCATTTGCCATCTTCCGTTCTTTGCGGCCGCTTTCCTCCGTTCGCCGCT
The DNA here is from genome assembly GCA_024641665.1 of Acidobacteriota bacterium. Lineage (GTDB taxonomy): Bacteria > Acidobacteriota > Vicinamibacteria > Vicinamibacterales > JAHECP01 > JAHECP01. The sequence goes on along the minus strand of JAHECP010000009.1, from coordinate 23,176 downwards.
GTTTTCAGATTTTGCGGGTGCGATGTCACTCACAATGTCACTCGCCGCGAGCGTCTTCAGAGCTCTTCTCGTCAGAGAACTTCCGTTTGAAGTTCCCCCTCTTTTCTAAACACTGCGGCGCGGGTGAACCAGATCCGAGGTTGCTACCCTGCGTACGAACATCAGAAACCGCGTCCCAGAAGAGATCGGCGTTCCTAGGTGGAAGGCGACAATGTTCTGCTAGAATCGACCGTCAAATGGCGAAGCGAATTCACATTACTGCTGCCTTTCCATCCGCGAGCGCGGTTGCCGCGAGGTTACGCGTGTCCCGTGAGAGGCTTCGAGAACTGGATGCCTTCCTTGGCTCAGGCTCAGCCACGAGGATGGGCAAGTCCGAGCTCTTCTCGCATTTCGCCGAGCGCTTCGAGATGAAGCACACGCAGGCGCGCGAGTTCTTCAACGAGCTGATGGCGCTCTCGGAGAAGGAGCTCAAGCGTTCCGGTGAGTTCGTGTTGCCGGGGATGTGCAAGCTGGTCGTCCAGAAGCGCAAGGCGCGGATGGGGCGCAACCCGGCCACCGGCGAGCCGATCAAAATCCCGGCCAAGACCGTTGTCAAGGCGCGAATCGCCAGGCAGCTCAAAAGCGCGGTGTTGCCTCGCAAGTGAGCGCACATGGCAAAGGCACGCACAATTGCCCGACGGAAGGCAGCAAGACGGAGACCGCTGCAAAAGAGACCGTGGTCTGAGTCGGTATTCCTTAACTTCCCATTCGATACGAAGTACGAGCCTCTCTTCCTAGCTCTTGTTGCGGGAACGTGTGGATTCGGCTTGGTTCCCACATCCACGCTCGAAATCCCGAGCAGCGATAGGCGCCTGAACCGTATCCTGAGTTTGATAAGGGCCAGTCGCTACTCTCTGCATGACCTTTCGCGGGTCGAGGTCGATCCGAGCCCTCCTCCTACTCCCAGGTTCAACATGCCCTTCGAACTTGGCCTTGCCGTCGTTCATGCAGACGTCGCTGGCGGCAAGCACGAGTGGGTCGTGTTGGAAGCCGAGGAGCACCGGCTGAACAAATCGTTGGGCGACCTGAACGGGACCGATCCAAGGATTCACGGAGGGACGCCAGAAGGCATGTTGCGCTGCTTGGCTAACGCCCTGGTTACAGAACCACATCAGCCGACGCTTACAGAACTCAGGGCGATACACGCTGATCTGAGAAAGGTCGCCGTAAAGATCCGCGCGGACTTTGGGACGCTCTTCGAGGCGCGCCCGTTTCATGAGCTCGTGGCCTACGCGATGCGCAGTGCCAGCAAGCACGTTCCTTCCCTTGTGAAGCCGTAGATAGCCAGAGCCTCCCTTGGACTTGTCGATCGAGAGCAGAGATCATCATGTCCCGCCCACGCTGGGTCGGTTCTTGGCCAGGGTGATACGGTCTTGGGTTGCGAGCAATTTGAACCCTAAGCGCGAACCCGACTCGGCGCATGGCTGACGGAACTGTTTAGGAAAAGACCAGAACGTCGCCTCTTAGGGTAGAATACGACAGCGGAGGCCGAGTTTTCTCGAAGAGCCCTCCGTCAATCCTGAGTCGCCAAGGGGCGAACGATGCGCTCAGCCAGAATCGGCCAAAGCTGCGGCGTCACGCAGGACCCATCCCAACGGCGCTCCAGGGCACACCGGCCCAGCATGCGCTGGCCCGACGAATGCCACGCAGATTACGCACCGGTCGTCATGACAGATCTTTAGCGGATGAACCAGACGTTCGAACCAGCCAAGCGTGCCGGAAGCACTCCGTCCTCTAGAGCGGCCGGGCATACTGTCGGACCATGACCCGGTGCGCCACCCATTCCTCCGCCAGGCTCCTGATCCCCAGCCGCGTCGACGGGCGCCCGGCGGGCCCGCGCGTCCTGGGCACAGGTCGTCCAGCTCGGCCTGCGGCGTAGGGTCGAGGTCCGTCCGACCCAGCTCGGCCCGTCAACCTAGGACTCCAGCGGCTCGTGATGGCGCGTGTCATACGGCCGATCCGTCATCGGCGCTGCTGAACCTGCTCGCACGCCACCCGCCACACCCAGACATGCTCGTTGGTGTCTACGTCGAAGAAGTCCATCGTCTCGACCACTGCCTTCGGAACAGCGCGGCAACCGTCGACAGACCCGACGCGCAGCACAGCCAGGCCACGTTCCATCGAACTAACGAAGGCGTCCGCTACCGTCTGATCCCCCGTTTGCCACTGTTGTTCTGACACCCGGATCATCCCGCCGTGCGGCGTCGTGGCGGTCTTGGTCTCAAGAACAAGCCGGTGCCCCGAAATCGTGCCGCGTTGCACCCGGCGGCGCGCCACAGGGCTGATGCGTCTCCACTTCATGATTGAGACCTCGTCGCAATGATCGTCCGGCCGCCTCCACGACACCCATCGACGTATTTCGCGCGCTCAATCCGGTCCGCCTGCCGCGCATCGATGACATCCACGTTGGCGTTCCCGTCCTCCTGCTCGCGGTGCCGGCGACGCTGGTGGCGGGCGGCGTCAGCGCGGTGGCGGCGGCCCTCCAAACACGCGGCTTCGATCTGGTGACGGCACTCAAGGAGGACAATCCGCACGCGATTGGGCCCGGCGCCCGGCGCCGTCGTCTGACCCAGGTCCTGATCCTCTTCGAGACCGCCGCATCCGCCGTGCTGGCTGTCGCGGTCGTTCTGCTCGTTGGCAGCGTGCTCAGGCTCGAAGACGTCAATCCGGGATTCGACGCGCGGCAGGTTCTCACCGCGTGGGTACTCTTACCGGACGCTCGCTATCCCGAAGCCGACCGGCGGCAGCGATTCTTCGGCGAGCTGTTCGAAACCAAGGCCGCCGACGTCATTGGGCTGTATGTGAATCCCCCACGCCACGCGGCGGTCTTTGCGCTGGACGAGAAGAGCGCGATTCAGGCGCTCGACCGTCTGCAGCCGGTGCTCCCGCTCTCGCCGGGCCGAGCCGAGCGCCACGGGTTCGAATACCACCGCCATGGGACCCTGTCCCTGCTGGCCGCGCTGAACACGCAGACGGGTGAGGTGCTGGGCCAGACGGCCCTCCGGCATACGAGCGAGGTGTTCGTCGAGTTCTTGCACGACGTGGTCGACACGCACCCGCGCGGCACGGAGATGCATCTGATCGTGGACAATCTCTCGATCCACAGGACCAGGCGCGTCGCGCAATTCCTGGCCGACCATCCGACCGTGCACCTCCACTTCACGCCGACCTATAGCTCGTGGCTCAACGAGATCGAGATCTGGTTCTCGAAGATCGAGCGGGACCCCATTGCCCGCGGCATCTTCAGCTCGGTTGCGGACCTTCGTCGGAAGATCATGCGCTACATCCGTCACTACAACCGCGCCCCGAAACCCGTCCGGCGGACCTATCGCACGCCGTCTCACCGGATTACTATCGATTCACCTGTTACGGTGCACTAGCCAGCGTAAACAGCCTCCAGTGCGGCAATCTGTTTTCCTGCTTCAAATCGCGTCTGTACCGTCTCCAATCCGCCCTCAGCCAGCTTCTTAGCTAGGGAAGAATCTGATGCTAGCGCCTCAAGCCTCTCCGCGAGCGCCTCTGGTTCGCCACAGCCGGTCAGAAGGCCATTCGCGCCGTCGCTAATGATCTCGTCAACGCCAGCCGTTCGCGACCCAATAGTGGGAATACCGGCGGCCATTGCCTCAAGGATCGCCAAAGGCAACCCCTCTCCATAGGAAGGAAGAACGAATGCATCACAACTTGCCAACACCTGTGGCATGTCGAAGCAGTCGTACTTCTCCAGACTCAGCCTAACCCGTTGCTCAAGGCGATGCTCCCGAATAGATCTCTTCACAGAGTCCGCATAGTCCTTCGACCCGCTCAACGAACTGCCCACGAGCCAGACTCGAATGCGGCCATCTGTGATATGCTCCATCGCTCGTAGCAAGTCAAGTATTCCCTTTCGTTCCGACATTCTCGCCGCGCACAGAACAACAAAGTCGTCCGCTCTGAAACCGAGCCGCCCTCGCAGCCTACTATCTCTGCTGACTCGAAAGCGTCCGACGTCTATTCCTGGATAGACCACTCGCACCTTGCTATCGGCCACTCCCATAGCCGTAGCCCAGGTTCCGTAATGCCTGCACGGACAGACCACGTACCTGTAAAAGGGCAAACCTAATACAAACTTAGCGTATGACGTCTCAGCTGGTACCTGTCCTCCAGGCCGTCGGCTGCGCTCGGAACCTAAGTCCGGGTGACTGTGGAATGTAAATACTACCTTGGCCGGCTCTTCCGCCAACACGACCGCGCATGCAAGGCCCGGCAAGAACTTGTGAACGTGGATGACGTCAAACGACCCGTTCAACAGGGCCGCACGCAACGGAGGCACAATCGCAGTCAGCGACGCGTTGCCCCTGTCGAATTCTCGGAACCCCGGAACTCCGATGACGCGGAATGGATACATGCGTCCTTTCGCTGCCCCGCCGGCGACCGGCTCACTCACCACAGTGACGTCATGCCCATTCTCGTGCAGTCCAGCAGCAAGAAGCCACACATACGTCTCGCAGCCACCGATGTATGGTGGCAGGCTGTGCGTAACTAGACAGATCCTCATGCCTCTTCGCCTCTGCCGAGTTCCCTCGACCACCACCCTTGGCTACCGACGATCTGGGCCTCCAGCACTAAGTGCTGCCGGGCCTGCACAGAGAATGAATGTAGCTGCCGATATCGCTGACCAGCTCGTTTCCTAACCTCCTGCACCCTCATGTCCGACAGGTGCTGCTCAAGTTGGTGCGCGAGGTCCTCTAGGTCATCGGCTACCGGCGAGCCGATCGCTTTAAGCGTCTCGCCAACTCCTTCAATAGACCGTCCAACGACGCACGTCCCTGCGCCTTGTGCGTGTGCGAGCGTGCCAGATTGCGTACCGTTCCTCGGCCAAAAGACGGCAAAGTCCAATGCTCCGTAAGCACACGGAAGGATGAATTCCGGCAGATAGCCTTCAACAAAGACATCCAAACCCTGAGCACCAAGCACTCGCAGGCGAGCGACTACTCCGGCGGCGCCGGCTCCGCAACGGTCTTTTCTCCTCTGAATAGTTCCTCCACAGAGAACCGCGATGCGACGCATTGGTAGTCGCTTGCGAAGCATTGCTCCCAGCTCATAGATTGGGCTGGGATCCTTATCGGTGCCAACGAATCCGAAGTGCCCAAGCACGATTGTGTCTGGGGCAAGAATCTGAGCAATCCTCTTCGCGTCTTTCGGCCTGACGTGCGGTACAACCGTCAAGTGGTCCCGCAACCGGCGCCTCGCTGCTGCCATGCTGATTCGCGGGTGCGATGGCACGCCGTGCCTGATTAGTGTCACACGGTCAGCGAACTCCGGAAAGGTCTTGCGCACGGCCTGGAAGGCGCCCGCCGTAAACACACTAGCACCGTCGACTCTTGGCAGAAGTCTCTTGAGAAGGGCCTCTTCCCTCCGCTGCAGACCCATCTCCGTTTCGGCACCCTCAAAATGAACGGTATGAAAGGTAACAACCACCTTCTTCCTTCGCTCTTTCGCCTGCTCGGCTAGTTCGCAGACCGCCGTCGGATTGTCACCCCAAATACCGAAGGAATGCTGGAACCACACCACGTCCCCCAGAAGCACGCGTGGAAGCCGCGGCGAGCGCAGAGATATCGACTCGAGCACCTCCCTTCGAGGCCGATCGGCACTCCCGGTTCTATCGAATTCGTCGCGCTGGAACGACGTAACACTCCATCTGCCGGCCGGCATGGCGTTCACCAAGTAACTCGTATACGACGCGATGCCGCACACGATGGGTGGAAACGTCGAGATGAAGTTGATCACGCGTCTCCCTCAATCGAAAAAGCACTGCACGGAACCACCTCTGCGGCTTCAGCGCTCGCTGTTGGAACCGCAAAGAAAAGGATCGAGGTCGTTCAATGTCTCGGCCTCTCGCTCCCACGTCGTGTGTAACACCTGATCTGCTTCGTCGGGAAGGGGCCATTCGAGCAGTGGCTTCTCGATGACCTGGTAGAGGTCCAGGTAGGCTGGCTTGCGGCCTTTCTTGGCGGCCTTCTCGCGTTCGGTATTCGCGATCTGTCTGAGGAGTTCCTGTTCGCTGATCTGGAGAGAGATTATCGCAATTCTTGCCGAAGGACGTACCTTGCGTACAGCCGCGGCTATTCGTTGACGCTCCGCGCGCCTGAGATTGGCGAGGTCTATAATGACTGACAGACCGAGACCAAGAAAGGTTTGCAGTAGCAGGAGCTGAATATCGAGGGTTACTGCGCGGCGCGCCCAAAAGGCGTGGCCAAACACCGTGCTGTCGTCGGCGAAATACGGGAACTGTGTGTTTAGATAGACGTGGATTGGATCACCGGAGAGAATGTGAAAGGCGTGGGACGCGAAACGCTCGCGGATCTTGTATGCGAGGGTGGTCTTCCCGGACCGGGAGAAGCCGACTAGGATAATGACAGCCTGACTCATGGAGAATCGGTTATGACGCTGGGTCTGTTGTAGCCATAACGTTCAAGACGGATGAGATCGTCTGCTGGACGTCTTCGTCGGGGATGTATCTGGAACTGAAGCGGTGGCGCAGTAGATCGACAGCATTGGCGTAGGTTCTACAGAGCAACCGCAGTCCGTGGAACAGATCACGCTGGCCTTGTTCGTCACGAGCATTCTTCTGATACCCCCGAATGAGATCGTAGACTGTGTGGGCTTCACACTTCGGCAGAATGGGCAGGGCATCGCGAGGAACAAACGCGGAGACCGTTAGCCTTTCGCAGAGTATCGCGCCAACAAGACGGTGCATGCCATCAACTACTCGTAGGCCTCCATCGACTTTCTTCAGGAGAAGTGGCTCGTCGCCAAACGAAGCGTCCCGTGCGAAAGTCGCACGGACTTGATCATCCGAGGCGAGCAGCTGCTTGAACCTAACAGGAGATCTTTCGCACTGGTCAAGGAGCACCCTGTTTCTTGCCGGCGTAGTGCTGCAGAAACCGATGTGGTCGACGGGCACGTCCTCAAGGTGCCACTCGATAGACGTGTCTGTGAGATAATCACCTATGTTGTTGAGGCGAACGCCGGAGTGGACGAGGATCAGATCCCTTGGGTCTTCAAGCACTTGGATGGATTTGGTGGCTTCGTGTCTCGCTAGAGCAGCTACATACTCTTCAAATGACATTGAGCCCTCCATTGGAAACGCCCACCCCGGTTGGGCCTTGCTCACTCGGAAGCGAGGCACCTCCGAGTCATTACCTGTGACAGGTGCACAATGGAGTACGCACAAGTCGACCGGAGTCTGTTCCTAGGGTCCCATCCTGAGACGTTTGAAGACATTGAAGTGCTCCGGCAGATCCTTCGCGTCACCGCGGTTGTCAACTTGGAGACGGACGACGACATGCTCGATGCCGGTTTGGATTGGCGAACACTTGAAGCACATTATGGGCTCATAGGAATCGCAGTGAATCGAATACCGGTTAGGGATTCGGACCTTTCCGCACTCGCTGCTGTACTCCCACGTTGCGTCTCCACCCTTCGAGCGTTGCTTACCGCCGGTGACGCGGTCTTTCTTCACTGCCGATGGGGGCTTGGCCGCTCGCCCACTGTCGCCATTGCCTACCTTCACCACTGCCTCGGCTGGACTCTCGAAGCAGCCACCGCCCACCTACAGAGACGCCGCGAGTGCAAGCCGTGCCTAGAGGCGATCCATCGAGCGTCTTGGCCATCTTGGGACATCCTTGGCTGCTAGAACACTCGCCTCGCGCGTCGGATAGAGCGCTCCCTTCATCAAGGTTGCCCCGATAAGGTCGCGCCGACCCCTGTCGGAAGCGGTGGCCGGCTATTCGGCTACACTTCGTCCCAACCCAAAGCGCCGGCTGGGCACCCGTCCAGAATTCTGGAGCGGGCCGAGCAACCGGACTACCCAATTCTTCTGCAAGGCGGCCCAGCACGACCTTAGATAGCGGTGTCCGCAACGGCCCGACTGTTAAGGCCGGCAAACGGTCACGTTCTAGCAGTCCACTGAAGGACAGCACAAATCACGGGCAAACCCGCTCGTCTCAGGAGCCCGTTGAGACATGAGGCTTTTACCGTACTGGCTCCGCCGTGCGCAAGTCGTTTCTCATCCTGGCCCGCCGCCTGGGCCTACCGTCCACCCAATGCGCGCTACGCGAGCGTCCAGGCCCTTTGCGCAGGACGGACGCACTGGTGCTTCGCACAGCTCGCGGGCATCGCCGTTGCGCCGCCGGAGTACCTCCGGTCGTTGCCGCTGCTTTCGGACTTGCAGGCGCGAGATCACTCACCAATGTCAACTCGCCGCGAGCGACGAACCACCGTCACCGTCTATCAGCGGTCTTTTGGATGCGATGAACGGCACTCCGCCAAATGTCACGTTCAAAACACCACGCTAGCCGGTCCGGACAGCCAATTGCCTCTCCAATCTCGCGTATTGCCTTTGATGGCAGCTCACAGGCCGAGGCGAGCTCGTTCACGACGCCCTGCAACTGCGGCTCAAGCTGCTCGCACAACACCTGACTGTCAAGGCTCTTCAAGAGGTCTGTCCTATCAACCAGCGAGACGATCGCCTCCCATGTATGAGTGATCGAATTCTCTGCTGACTCCTCGAATGTGTCCCAGACGTTTCTGAGCATTTCATACGCTTCTGCTCCCAATCGCTCGATGGGCAGCCCAAATCGGCTCGCTTGTTGGCAGCAACCAAAGAACGCCGCCGTTGCTCCAAGATCCGGCCTGCCGAACCGGCTCTCTTGGGATCCCTCGCCGAGCGAAACGCCCCCAATTCCCCGGGCGCTTCGTCCAATATCTTCCAGACAAGCGTGCACTCGATCTACCCATGCCGGCTCGCGATATGTCTCCGCAATGGAGAGGATGCGCGTCAGGATCAACAACGTGTAGAATCTCTTCGTCTCACGATGTGTGTCCCAGCACCAGTAGGGAGACACAAGTGAGATCCGATCAAACAGTCGGCCGAGGCCATGATCGATTTGGCTCGTCAGTTCAGGCCTTAGGCTGGCATATCGAGTCTCACCCCTCAGCAGGTCAAACAGCTCAAGCAGGTAGGCGTGCGAGTAGGTCATTTCGGGGTCGTGGACCCATACGCTCGCAAAGCGCAGCAGTAGCTTGGCTCGTGCGTCTGCCCACCGCTCAATCTCCGCGACACCGGCGGCAATGGACACGTGGGCCCGCAAGCGAAGCGACGCCAAAATTGCACTAGCAGTGTGCCTGACCTGTTTGGCGATGTCGCGAGCCTCGTCCGGATTCGCCGGAAGGGCTAGTTCTATGAAGCCCACATTGACACTGTGTCGTTCAATCCATTGTCGAATCAACTGGGGCTGAACGCCCGGAAGCGACGTGCGTAGGAATCCAAGACCTCGGAGCGCATGAGCAGTGTGCGTAATGCTCCCCTCGATTAGATAGGCGTTCCTCTGTCTGAGTATCTGCGCATTTGTTGAGTAATTGAGTTCGATGTACTTGTTAATCGTGAATCCCCATGTCCCGACCCCCGGCAACTGGTCCAGCCGCAACAGCACATAGGCCAGGCGAATAGCTGGCAAGAGGCCGAGGGCGGCGTCCTCGCTGACCAATGATCGTGACTTCGAGGTCGCTCGAGGTGGCTCGTCCGTGGAGAGCGGCCTGTGCTGCAGCCTTGCCGGATCGACATTGGTTGGCCGACGCCCGGCTCGCCAAGTGGCGAGCTCCGATTCGAACGCATAGACGGACGACCTTGTGGCGTGCTGGTGGCGATAGACGGGCATCCCTTCCCGTTGCTCATATCGCCTAGCCGTCTTAACACTTGTCCCCAGGTAGGTCGCAATCTGACCCCATCCGTTGAGGCGTTTTCCGTCGGGCTGCGACTCGCCCGCGTCTCTCGGCGATTTCGAGGTCACCAGTGATGCCCCCGAACGTCAGGCCTTGACCGTAGAACGGTCCACGAATTCACACACGTGACGCAGTTCATGTTGTCCTAACTGGGCGTCTGCTGTCTAGAAGTCCTGAGTGAGGCGCCCTGGGAGAGGATTGTGTGCCTCCGAAGCAGGGTAGTCCTATCGAGTGCGCGCTATGTGTCCTGCGAAGTTGAAAGCGGCAGTCCCTCGCGGGTCGGCCTGCGCGCCAGCGTAGTTGCCGTCGGCGAAGGGCCATCCGGCCGGCCCGATAACGACCCTCTGGACTTCAGCGGCCATTTGGGGACAAGGCGGATTGCGGCCCGTCTGACCTCTAGTGTCCGTTGCGTGCGATTCGGCGACGCTGCGATATTGCACAGTAAGTCAGGGTTGGTAGGTGATGATTCGACGAACGGCGGCCACAATCGGAGCGCTCGATCGAATGTTCGCGGGCCCGAACGCCTTCTCTGCGTGTCCGGACGGTGACCGGGCTGCCCTACGCGCGGTGCTCGAGCGTTACAGGAAGAACTCGGCTATTCTGGAAGTGGACGCCAGCGGTGCCGCTTTCGACACTAGGTTGCCGGAACACGGCCATCTGTATTGCGTGCTGGGAGGCCGAGTGAGTCTGCAATGGGAGAACCTTCCGGCTGGCAATGGTGTTGCCCTATGCACTTGCTGCGAAGCCGATCTTTTCGGCGAACTCGCCTCCGGTCTGCTCGACCTGCCGTGGCTCGACCTTGGGCTGCGTGCCTGCCCGGTCGCGTCCCGCCGCACTCGCGTAGCGCTGCTCCTGGAGATTCCGTGCGCAGCCACGGCTGAACTCTTGAGAACCCAGAGCTTCGAACGTGCTCTGGCCGCTATGACTATCCTTCGGATGGCGTCCAGCGCATTGGCCTGGATGCCTCTGCGCCGTGAGCCTGCGCTCGCAGTCGGTCATTTCTGCGTCGTCCCGACGTGTGGCACCGTTCATCGGCTTCATCCGACTCTACGGTACTTGGGCTACCGAGCGGCTGTCGAAAAGACAGTGACCTTTGGCGAGCTCGCGCACTTGACAGGCTTCGTTGTGAACGCTGTCCGCGCGGGGCTGCGTAAGCTCGAGGCCTTGGGGTACATCAACGCAGTCAGCGAGCGCGTCGGTGGCACATATGTTACCGTTGATCACGTGGATGCGTTGATCGTGGCATTAAGCAGGCGATCCTTGACACCGATCGCCCAGTAATCTATAATTCGAGGTCGTAGTTTTGGCACTAGCAATAAGCAGGTCTTTCCCGCCCGTCTTCGTTCCAACCTCCTCCTAATCGGCACTTGCGACAAAGCTCTCCTGATTGCTGCGGCTAAGGCCGAGCGACTGCGCCCAAAGGAGGGCTGTATGACACACACGCGACCTCATCAACGGGTGTACGCCGAGGACCGGCTGGCTGGCCTTTACTTCGCCACCGAGGGCAGGCCCTGCCTCTTTCGCGCCGATTGCGGCTTTGAATTCAACCACCCGCTCGACCCGACGCAGAGCTACGTCGCGACCGATCCAGAGACGGATGAACCCGTGGGGATCTACTCGCCGACGGAGTTCACCGGAGATGCTCCGCCACCGCTCTTCCACGTGTTCTTGCTTCGCCCATTGCTCCGAGATCTGTAACTTCTTCGAGGCCAGACGCGGCTGCGCTCTCGCGCCGCCTCCGTCCGCAGGTTCCACACGTGAACCTGCGGTCTTTTTTTGACGCGAACGGCGGCTGCCTGCCATGAGATATGCACCCATGCACGTTCACGCCGACTCTTGTGCGATGTTCTCAGACGCTCTATCGTGTCCTGGGCTTAGATGAGGAGGGATCATGACAGAAGCACCTATCCCAGGTGATGCGCATCCGATGGAGACCTATGCGCGTGGTCCGGAGGTGATCCAGGCGTGTGAACTTCGGCCTGTCAGCGTAGAGCGCAATGCCGTGACCGACGAGTGGCTTTTGATCAGCAACTCCATTTGGGAGGGCAATCCGAATGCGCACGATCAGGTCTAACCACGTGCGCCATGGCCGTCGGACGGCGGCGGCAGTCAAGGCCGCGTCGGGAGGACCGACTCCGCGTCGACGGTGCGCGATCCGAGTCGCGGATCCATGGTCGTTCTACAAGGCGCGCGGCGTTCGTGCGGATGTGGCCGACCTGTTCGGGCGGCCTCGCGCGGTGTCGGGATACTGGCGCGGTGGAGTCTGGACGTTTGCTCCCGGCCGGGCGGACCTAGCAACTGCCTTGCCGGCCTCCGGGGAACGAAGCATGCTGGCTGAACTCCGGCGGTGCGTGGCCGCTGAGATTGCGAAGTATCGAATCAACAGCCAGGTCTCGCCGAAGGAACTCAGGACGATTGAGGCCCTGTGGCGCGACGGGTTCTCGCTGCGCGAACACGCTAGACGCGAGCGAGTGGCGCCGCAAGCGATCGAGTCGAGAATCGATCACGTCAGGGAGCGAGCAGTTCGGTTCTGGACGTGGTGGCGGTTGAAGAACCGCATGCGCAGGCGTCGGTGATGGTCTGGGCTGCTGCTATCCGAGCAACTTCTTCACCATGCCGCGGAGCACGGCCACGATCAGCCACAGCGCTAAAATCCCGGGCAGTACCTGCCACACCATCTGACGCAGGGCCGGAATGAGACGGATGACGATCGCGACCATGGCTACAACGACGATGAGCGTGACCGTAACGGCGCCGAGATCGAACGAGCAGTGGTCGGTCATTGACGTCTCCTGGCTGTCTCGCTGATTCTCGAAGTGGAAAAGGTCGGCGGCTCTCACATCTGATGTTCCTTGCGTGGCTTGTCTCCGAGGGTCGCATCAGATTGGTCGAGGGACAAGGCCGCGCGGCTGTCGAACGGCACACATCGGTACGGAGGACCCGCTTCAACCAATGCGGGCTGTTCAAGACCTGCGGCCGCCGCCTCCGCCAAACATGACCCGAGCAGTTCGTCGATCAGGTACTCATCCGGACGGGCGCCGAACCCCTCGTCTGGAGAGGCTTTAAGGATGTCGGCCACAACGGTGGGATCGATCCCGGTCACCCGCACGCCGTACTCCTCGGCGACCCTCGTGATGGCCAACGTGACAATCTCCGCGCGGGCCTCTCGGTCGAGCGGCCGAAAAACCAGAAAGCACCCGATCCGGCCGATGAGTTCTGGCGCCACGCCAGCGGCTCGCAGGCGGTTCCGGCACACGGCGTCCACGGCGCTCCGATGGCCGAACGCGTTTCGCGTCTTCAGGTCCTGCAGAATGCCTCCCGCGTCCAGGTTGCTGGTGAAGATGAACATCGCACGCCGGCAGTCGATCTCATGGCCTGCTGCGCCGGTTGCCGAGGCGCTGGAGAGGCGTCCGGCATCCATCGCATTCATCAGCGCGCGCAGGATGTCAGGGTGGGCCTTCTCAATCTCGTCGAACAGGACGATGGTTCGCGGGTTGAGCCGGAGGGTGTTGGTCAACTGCGCGCCTTCGTCGTAGCCGAGATACCCCTGCGGTGCCCCCAGCAGTTGGCTGATGCGATGGCGCTCCTGGTACTCGGACATGTCGAGTCGCAGATAGCCGTATTGGGCCCCGTCAGGCAGTCGGCCCTGGAGCATGGCTGGCAAGCATTCGGCAGACGCCGTCTTCCCAACACCTGTCGGCCCCAACGCCATGAGTGTTGACGGACGCCGGGGCGTGCGCCGAGCCAGATGGCGGTGAACCTGTTTGGCAAGCAGCCCCATCGCGTCGTCCTGCCCTCGAATTCTCCTGACCAACTGCTGAAACAGCCCGTTCTCGTCGATGTTCGTGGCAGTCGGACCCCTAGGAAGTTGGCGGTCGACGGCTCGGAGGTCAGTCAGTTCACCGGCGGCCAGGGTGGAGCTGTCTTCACGTCGGGTCGGCCGAGTCTGCGAATCGGCTGGCGACGTATAGCAGGCCTTCAGGTCGACCTGGATCCATTGGCGCATCTGATCGAAGTTGTCGAACTCTATGTGCCCGTCGGCGAGCCAGCGGCGGGCTGCGTCGCTTGGGCCTGCGTACTGGACGCCGCGCTCCACAAACAGAGTCGCGGTGCCGTCCGCAGCCCGGACTTCCACCCCCACCCTCGCGGTCGTCGGCGTCGACCCGGGCGGCATCGGCTGTTGCTGGAAGACCACGCACGCGCCGATGACCCGTTCTTTGAGAGCGGCGAATGCAGAGTCCCCGCCAATCAGAAATTGCCACATGGTTGACACCTCACTTCTCGCGTGTCAGGAATGGTTCCCATGGCGTGCCGGAGATCGCCGGTCCCACCGCAGTCGGGGCACGTTGGATAGCCGTTGGCCGGATTGTCGGGCAACTGCGGCAACCACACGGTCTCGTCGCAGAAGATCCGCGTCCTATCCGCGGTCCCGAACACCCGATCGAACACGGGCAGATCGAGATCGGGATCCAGGCGTACCTGAATGAGGTTCCGGTTGCCGATCCGGTGCAGCATCTGGCCCCATCGGGGATGCTCCGTGCCGTGATGCAAGAGTGCCATCGCGACGAGGAATTTCAATGCATTGAGGCGCCCTGTGGATCCGATCGGTGTGCCGTCCGACGTCGTCTCGTTGCGGAACCCTTCGTGAAGGTACGCCTGATAGCGACTGCTCAGCATGCAGCGGTGGCATGCGGGCGTCGTCTCGGGATGTGTGAACGTCACTTCGGCGCCGCGCCCTTCGAAGTAGACCTGGGCACACAGGCTGGGCACCACATACTGCAGGGCCAAACGATTGACGCGCGCCTGCGCCCGGAACGAATCCGTCATGCCGCAGAGTAGCGTTACGCCGGGCTGCTCCCGGCGACGCACAACACGAAGCAGCCTCCCAAAATCCTCGTCCGCGAGTTGGTGCGAGAAGAGGTACAACGGCTTCACGATCGCATGAGGATTGATGTCCTCGATTCGCTCGGCAATAGCCTCCACCTTCATGCGGCCAATGTCGCACCGATATGTCTGTTGGGTGGCGAGGTTGGTCTCTGACACGACATCCCCGTCGATGAGCACGAATTCTCCCACACCCGCTCTCGCGAGCGCCTCGAGAAACTCGGCGGCCCCGCCGCACCCGACCGCGACGATTCTCGCACGCTGAAGCTGGTCGAGGTCGTAGGCCCGACGCACCCGCGCAAAGGTCGCCAACTCCTTGAACGACACGCATGTTTCGGCGGCGACGTCTTGGTCTTCCACGGCGATCGGGATCTTCTGGACCGCCAACGTGTCCGCGTTCCGAGTAGCCGTGAACCCTAGAAGCTCAAAACGACCCTTGTCGCCATCGGTCATCACGATCGGCAACAGCAGCCGATCCATGTCCGGAATGGCCGCGAGAATCCTGTTCGCGTACACCTCGTCGCCGCCAGACGGCGTCCGACACGATCGTGGGTGTGAATGTACGAAGCCCATCAGCCGAACGCCGGCGGGATTCCATTCCTCGCTGAGAATGCGGTTCAGCAGCTCGCAATCCGGCGAGTACGTCGCGCCGGTTTGGGTCGCCGCCTGGTCGAAATGGAAATGGGTGACCATACCCACATCACGATTTCCACCTAACATGCCTCCGGTCTCCGGGGGCATCGAACCGACGGTGTCCCGGATGCGTCCCAATACCTGGCGGGAGATCTTCATAGCCGACAGTGCGCCATCTCTTGTCATCCGTTCGCACCAGCGGGGTCGCCTCATGGTTGTCCCCACCTTTAGAATCGTCGACCGGTCCTGATGTACTCCTGGGTGGCATCGGCCCACAGCGCGGCCACACTCTTTGCCTCTTCCGCATTCTGCAGCGGCCGATTCCAACAGACGTACCGGCGGCCACTGGCGGTCAAACGATGCGTGTCGTGCGCTCCCGTGGCTCGCGATCCGTAATTGGGCTGAGAGAGAATGAAGGACTGGTACGTGCCGTCTGACTGGCGCTCAATCGAAAAGCGGTAATCCGCCTGTCCGTCCCGTGTGCGGTAGTAGATCGTCTGAGCCATGGATTCCGTACGCTCCTCGCGGCTGCCGTCTGGTGCGAGCAGGCGCGCCAAGAAGATGAGAAGCCCCACCATGCCCGTCCTCCTGCGAGCCGAGGCCCCGGCGGGGCGCGAGGCCCCGCCGGGGCAGTGGCTTTAGTGGAACGTGCCAGGCGGCACGCTGTCACCACCGTGGAACGTCCCAGGCGGTACTGAATCACCACCACAGAACGACCCAGGGGGAATGCACTCGCCGTCGTAGACTCTCCTCATCTCGACCTCCTCGTGGTGATGGGGCGGCGATGCCCCGGTTAACGCTGCGCCGAAAGCAGACCCGACAGTCGGGGGCACGAACAAGGCTCACAACGTCGTGAGATGCCTTGTCAGGTTCAGACCGTGCCATCGCGTCGCGATGATCAGCGGTCTTTGGGATGCCCCAGACCCTCCTATGAAGAGGGCGGCTGTCAAGGTGTGCGGGGGACCGCGTTCACTTGACGTGTTGCGGCTTGAGGCCCGAGGGCATGAGCGTTCGGCCCAGTGCGCGGATCGAACCAGCACGAGTTGCCTGTCGAGCCCGACGCCAAGCGCCTCGATGGCCGAGAGATTGTCGAGCGCGCGCTTGCGTAGGAATGGGACATTCCAGGCGCGGGCTCGATCAGCTTGCGCGTTTCCGACGTCAGGTAGAGCGATATCGCTTGCAGACCTTCCGCCGGCAGCGATTACCCGGAGGACTCCGGCGGCGACACCCCGCTGGGTTTGTGCTCGCTGTTTCACTGCAACACCTCGACGCGCTGCTCGTGGATCATCGCGGCGTCGTTCGTTGTCGAACTGGAAGCCGCGAGGCTACCGAAGACAATCTGGGCATCAGCCCGGAGAAAGTCGAAAAGGTAGTCCGCTTCGTGCGTGGCGGCTTCCAGACGACCGGTCTGTTCGAACGCCTCGATCCTTCCAACGATCTGCCAGCCTGCGGCGCGCATCTGTCCGGTCGACCAGCGGTGAGTTCGAAATCGTCGATGCGCCTCCGATGAAAGACTCTCTTCCCAGCACATAGGTAAGTCCCTTTGTTATAAGTACTTACATTGACTCATGCGGGCGGCATCGTGTATCATAGGTGCGCCTGCCCGCCGTCAAGCGGCCCACACTCATGAATGGCGTCATCCGCCGTGTCATTCGGTCGGGCGAGTGCCTTGCCATCTCCTGACGGCCTCTTCCCTATATGGCGGGTTCCCGCCAGGTCATTCGCCCAGCACTGTCCCAGTCCGACTTCGGCCGCTTGACTTGAACGCGTGGAGCGACCCACACGGATCGCCCCGGCCCCTTTGTTCCCCCGTTCCTGAAACCCAAGGAGGACCCTCGTGAAGCCGACCGTCATCGCGTGCGCGGCCCATCTCCGCGCATTTGCGAAAGATCCGCATCTGATTGAAACTGATGAGCAGCTCGCTACCCTGCGGAGCCACGTCGCTGATTGCCAGGAATGCGCGACGCTGCTCGGACGGGCACTGGAATTCGATGTCCACGTCGTTGGTCCACTGCGCAAGACATGGGATCACCTCGCGACGCGACGACTCAAGGCGCTGAAGGCAACCGGCTTCGTCCCGACTGCCGCCAGCGCGATCTCCGTCGACCAGTGGCATGTTCTGGTCTGCCCTGCTTGCCGTCGGCGTTATCATCAGCTTGGTTGATGAAGCCGCCCTTCATATGGCCCTCGTCCGTTTACGTACGGGGGCTTTTTCTGCGCGAAGGGGCATTTCAGTGACGTTTCTAAGCTGGCTCGAAGCCTTTCTTGAGCGGAATGGCGGCCGGCTTCGTGGCTTTGCTCTCAGACGATCTGAAGCTTCCGAAGATGCGCGTGATCTACTTCAGGACATCCTGCTCCGTTCGGTCGAGGTTGGGGGACGCGCACCTCAGTCGGATCAACACCGAATTGGTTGGCTCTATACGATCGGCAAGAATGTTTCGCTGGAAAGAAGGAAGAAGTCGAATCGTGATTCTGTCCTTAGCCCTCTGCCGGAAAAGGGGCTTCCAGACGATAGAGGGGAATCATCCGCCGAGTTCGACCAGAGCTCCTTGTGGCGAATCATTGCCACACTGCCCAAGGAATACCGAGATGCGTTTGTCCTTGCTGACCTCGAACGCCTCACTTATGGCGCCATCGGCCAACAGCTCCGCTGTGCACCATCAACGGCCTGCAAGCGCGCACAGAGGGCCAGATCAGTGATTCAAGCCGCGCTTGATTGGGGAAAGGTCACCGGGGTAGTGAGATCCCCTGACGGTAAACCGCTCCAGGGCGCTCGCGTGCGCATTCGGGGGGACAAGGTGCCCTTAACAAGAGAGGTCCGAACGAGTAAGGGGGGAGCATTCACTCTTCCCTTAATACCGCCAGGAGAATACTGGCTGACCGTACAAACAGAGGGCTTTCGGCCGTACAGGGCTGCGGCCACTACCGGGAGCAAAGTCTTGAACATCGAGGTTTCCCTCCGGCAAGTCAACGCTGACGAGGATTGAGAAAATCATGCTCGACCACCAGGCGCTTCGGGCGTTTGCGAAAGATCCGCATCTGATTGAAACTGATGAGCAGCTCGCTACCCTGCGGAGCCACGTCGCTGATTGCCAGGAATGCGCGACGCTGCTCGGACGGGCACTGGAATTCGATGTCCACGTCGTTGGTCCACTGCGCAAGACATGGGATCACCTCGCGACGCGACGACTCAAGGCGCTGAAGGCAACCGGCTTCGTCCCAACTGCCGCCAGCGCGATCTCCGTCGACCAGTGGCATGTTCTGGTCTGCCCTGCTTGCCGTCGGCAGTACGACCAACTATCTGAAACAAAGCAGCCCGACGTCCTCGGTCGCTGGGTGACGTTGGCGGTCGGCGGCACCCTTGTCGTCATTATCGGGATCATTGGCGCCCGGGTCCTTCAACCACGACCCACACCACCAGCACCATTTCGATCACAGCGCGCACTGATCCTTACGTCTCCGACCGACGGCGCCATGGTCTCCGTCTGGGAACAATTCTCCTGGCAGGCGACCGGTATTGATGGCCCGTGCACCATTGCATTCACGCCATCAGCATCCGGGCGGTCCCTAATCCGCTCCGTCAACCAGTCCCCATATGTCTTGACCCGTGACGACTCCTCTCAACTGACGATCGGCTCGCACTACACCTGGACAATTCGTTGTACATTCACGGACGAGGCTGGCAGGAAAGAGGAGATTGAGGCTCCATCGCGCCACATCGACTTCACGGGCGAACCGTCGACGACCGCACCGCCCAAGAGTGCAGTCAGCCCCGATGCCCTTGAACGCGCCAGAGAGGGCGCCGGGGATGATGAAAAGCGGCTTAGCGCTGTTGAGGATCAGGCCCTCGCTGCTCTCACCGCTCTCGACAAGACGCTCGCACCAGAGGATAGCGCCTGGCTCTGGAAGATTCTTGGCGACATTTCGCTTCAACTGGATAGGAAGGCTGATTCGCTCACACGATACGAAAGCGCGCTCGCGATCTGGTCGCAGTCGCACCTCGTTCACGACCTCCTGTACGCGCGGCTTGTCATCAATTACGCACAGGCCCTGCAACTAGCAGGTCAACTCGATGCGTCGCTCCGGGCATACCTTGACGCCTTGGACTCTCTGCGGCGGCAACCGCCGGACGCCGCGGTTATGCGGGCCTACAGTACAGCGGAGCTAGATCTCGGGACTCTGTACCGAGAGCGCGGCATTCCCACCGCCGCGAAGGGTGCCTACGAGAAGGCTCTCGAAATCGATCGCGTTCTCCAGGATGACGGACGGGTTGCGGACGATCTGACGGATCTCGGTAACGTGCTGGTTGACGAATTGGACAGCATGTCGGACGGCTTGCCCTTACTACGCGAAGCGGCCGATATTCAACGACGCCTTGCGGCGCGCGGCAAGCGGCAGGTCACATTTGGTGACACATTGGATAGCTTGGCAACGGCGTACACCCTCGCTGGCAATGCCGCCGACGCTCTGCCGCTTTATAACGAAACGCTCGCTCTGGACCGTAAGTCGAGCGACGCCGACCGCGTGCTTCAGACGCAAACCAACATCGCTGAGTTGTACCTGGACCTCCTCGAGGACCCTACTACCGCGCTTGCACGATTCGAAGAGGCATTGACAACGGCCGGCCACATCGCACAGCCCGATCCGGACAACACCTGGCGCGTCTTCACGGGCCTTGGTCGATCTCTCGTGAAGCTCGGACGACTTGACGAGGCAGAGGTCTACATCCGGAAGGCGATCGCGATCGTGGATGGCCTCCGGGGCGCCTTGAGCGACAGCCAAAGCCGCCGCCATTTTGGCTCCGACCGGGGGCTGCCGTACTTCGACCTTGCGATGCTCGAATTTCAACGACACCGACCGTCAGAGGTGTTTCGTGCAATCGAAGGCGGTCGAGCAATCGGTCTCAGGGAGATTGCCGACAGCGGCGCGGTTGAGCCCGTCGTCGACCTCACCACTTTTCAGCAGCACCTTGACGAGAGCGATTCAGTCCTGAGTTATTCACTGGCCGGACCCGACGATCCGGTGCTTCTTCTAGCCATCTCGCGATCTTCGATCAGCGTGTATCAGCTCGACAGTAGGCGTGCGATTGAACGTGCCGTCAGCGCCGCCTTGAAGGGAATCAAAACGAGTAACAGCGCCGAATCCGACCGGTCACAACTCATGAGGTTGTCCGAGCAACTCGTGCCGCCGGACGCTTGGGTTACCCTTCTGTCGCACGAGCATCAGCCAAGACGGGTGACCATCAGTGCCGATGGTTCTTTGCAGAATTTCCCGTTCGAAGCCCTAGAAGACGCTAGGACGCCACAGAACCGATCGGGGCGAAGCCTCGGGGCAATAGCTTTCGTGCCTTCGCTGTCTTGGTGGATGACACGTCGGGCGCGACCGGATCAGCCAGCCGCTCACCGGGACGCTTTGATCGTTGCCGACCCTACGGTCACTTCGTCTTGCGCGGCTCCACAGAGCATGCCGACGGCAGTGACGCAGAACCCCTTGGTTGAACTTCCATCAAGCGAAGTCGAGGCGAAGGCCATCGGTCGATACGCATCCAGTAGGACGCTGGTGCTAAGTCGATCAAGCGCCACGCTCGCGAGTTTCAACGCACAGGATCTGCGCGACTATGCGATCGTGCACTTCGCGACGCACGCAGTCGCTACAGGACGGCTGAATACGTCGTTCCTCTTGTTGTCGTGTGCCGTCCATCCCGAGGTACTCACAGGCGACGACATCCTCAAACTCAACCTCGAGAGACAGCTCGTGATCCTGAGCGCATGCGACACAAGCGCTGGGCGCGATCTTGGCCCGGAGGGACTCGACAGCCTAGCATATGCGTTTCTCAAGAGCGGCGCCCTGGCCGTGATAGCAACGAGATGGAAAATTAGGGATGACGTCGCGCTTCAGGCGATGAGCGCTTTCTACGGCGAGCTCACCTCAGGCAAGACCTCCGTGCGGGACGCAATTCGTCGGATGGAGGAGACGCTCGCAGAATCCGGGTTGCCGATTCGTGATTGGGCGGCGTTCAGTGTCATTGGAGTTAGTGATTTCACTCCGGTCGTGCATCCTGGCATCCTAGTGAGGATCACACGGCTCGCTGACAATCCGGTGGCGCTGACCGGCACGATCACACTTCTGTTTCTTGCCGCCTACGCCCTGGCACGTTGGCGAAGACATCGATAGGCCAAAGCGAAGGTGAAGTGACTGGCAGCGGTTCGTGGGCCGCCATTGATGAATGGTGAGCTGTTGGGAGTTGTCACCCGGACAACAACGTCATTTGAGCACTACGGCATTAGCAGGCTGCTGAAGAACTGAGCTTCACGAACATCTTCACGGAGCCGTGCCGCAACGTCGCGCGGTCCAGGGCGAGGCACCCTTGACTAACGTGACCAACGCCGCAATGCAAGGCTGAACCCAAACTGGCTGAACTCTCTTAGTCGCTTGAGGGCAGCATATTCGCACCTAAAATATGCGTCTTCATTTAGCGGGTGCCCGCAGGTGACGGCACCAGATCCAGAATTTCGTACTTGTACTTTTGTCGTGAGTCTGCCATAAATCTCGTGTGGCCGACGAGGGTCGCCGCCCCACCCGCGATGACCGCGACGATCTGATCGAGCGTCAGCAGGACGAGATCGCGCGCTTGCGCGAGGACGTGGCGCGTGCGGAGCGCCAACGTCAGGACGCCGAGCGTCAACGTCGGGAGGCGGAGCGCGAGCGCGACCGGTTGAAGCGCCAGAACGAGCGACTCAAGCACCAACTGGAGGCCGCCCGGCGCGCGGGGTTCCGGCAAGCCGCGCCGTTCGCCAAGGATCGACCGCAAGGCCGGGGTGGGCGGCCGGGCCGACGCCCGGGCGCCAGGTATGGCCGCCGAGCCCGACGGCCCATTCCCTCGCGGGTTGATGTCTCCTACACCGCGCCCCTGCCCGCGGCGTGTCCGTCCTGTGGGGGCACGATTACCTGCACGCGCGTCGCGACGCAGTACCAGGAAGATCTGCCCGTCGTCCGGCCCCTCGTGCGGCGATTCGACGTGCACGTCGGGTACTGTGTCGCCTGCGGCCGGCGGGTGCAAGGGCGGCATCCGCTCCAGACGTCGGACGCGTTGGGGGCCGCGGGCGTGCAGCTGGGCCCCGGGGTCGTGACGCTGGTCGTGCTGCTGCACAAGCACGCCGGGATGCCCCTGGAGAAGATCGCGACGCTGCTGCGCGAACGCTTCGGGGTGCGGGTGACACCCGGGGGGCTCGTGCACGCGCTGCATCGCGCGGCCCGCGTGGCGGCGCCGACTTACGCCGCGTTGTGCGAGCAGATTCGCGGCAGTCCGGTCGTCAGTCCCGATGAAACGGGGTGGCGCGTCGGCGCGATCCTGCACTGGCTCTGGGCGTTTGCCACGCCGACCACCACGGTGTACGCCATTCGGCCCGGACGCGCCTTCGACGATGCCGCGGCCATGCTCGGCGCCGACTTCGACGGGGTGCTGGTGCGCGATGGGTGGGCGCCGTATCGCCAATTCACCCAGGCCCTGCACCAAAGCTGCCTCCAGCACCTGGCGCGTCGGTGCCGGACGCTGCGGGCGGATCACCCGCGGAGCCCATGGGCGGCCCACGTGCAGGAGGTCTTCACCGACGCGCTTGCGCTCCGCGATCGGCGGAACGCGGGCCGGATCTCGGCCCACGGGGTCGCGGTCGCGCGCGGCCGCTTGCTCGCGCGCTTGGGCCGCCTCATCGACACCGTCCCGGCCCTGCCCGCGGCCACGCGCTGCCGGTAGCGCTCTTCATAGGAGGACACGCCGGGGTCGACGTAGGTCATGCCGAATCGGAGGGCGTTGTAGAACAGAATTGCGAGCTTGCGAGCCGTGGCGGTCACCGCCTTG
>JAHECP010000100.1 GCA_024641665.1 Acidobacteriota bacterium | reverse complement strand
GCGACGCGCACCTGGCGGCCTCGGCGGAGCTACGGCAGGCCGTGGAGGCGTATGCCGCCGCGGGGCGGGCCGCCGTCGTCCTCGCGCCCACCGGCGCGGACGCGGCCTCCCTGCACGACCTGGCCGGCGCCTTCGCGAAGCTGGCGGCGGCCACCGGACACGCGCGGCGGGACGGATCGGTGCTCCTGCCCCTGCCGGTGCGCAGCAACACGTGCGGCGCGCTCGAGATGGGGGCCGCGCCCAACTGTCTCCCGGGTCCGTGCGCGCTGGACGACGAACCGGCGCGCCGGCGTCTGCGCCAGGTCTGGGGCACGAACGTGGCCTGCCGGTCCGGGCTCGCCGCCGACGCCATGGTCGGCGAGGTGAACGGGCTCATCGTGATCGCGGACGAGCCCGGCGCGAGCCTGCCGTCGGGCGCCGCCTACCGGCAGTGGCTGACCGAGCTCGATTGCCTGATCGTGCTCGACGCGTTCGCCACGCCCACGGTGCAGGCGTCTCACGTCGCGCTGCCCATCGCCAGCCCCGCGGAATCGGTCGGCACGTACACGAACCTCGAGGGCAGGGTTCAGCGGCTCCACCCGGTCGTGCCGCCTCCGGGCGAGGCCCGGGCGGGATGGTGGGCGGTCGGCGAGCTCGCGGCGGTGTTCGGCCTCGCGCGGACGTGCGAGTCGGTGGCGGACGTGCAGCGCGACATCGCCGCCGCCGTGCCGTCGTACGCAGGCGCCCTGTCGGGCGACGCGGAGGCGCCGGCGCACGCCGGCGCGATCCGACGGCTGGTTCCGGGCACCAGGGCCGTGGAGCCGGACCACGCGGGCGAGGTGGCGTCGTTCGACGGACCCGGCTTCGGCAGCCTGTTCCCGTTCCGGCTGGTGACCACCGGGGTGATCGACTGGGGCGCGGATCCGCTGGTGGATCTGTCGCCCACCCTGTGTCGCGATCACCGGTCGCGACGCAAGAGCCTGCCGGACGGCATCGTCGAGATGAGCACGCAGGACGCGCGGCGGCTGGGCATCCGCCCGGGCTGGCGCGTGAAGCTGACCTCGGCGCACGGCGAGGTCGTGGTGCCCGTGACCCTGAGAGAGGACCTCGAGCCGGGCATCCTGCTGGCGCCGTTCGCCTTCCGCGACCAGCTCCAGCCGGTGCTGCGGCGAGATGCGCTGACGGGGGTGAACCTGGAGCGCACGTAGTTTAGGTGGGGCTCCGCCCCACACCCCGGCTCGGTCGCTTGCGGGGGCCCCAACGCCCCGCGCCGCTCCCTCGCGGGCCGCGCGGTGCGCGGCCTGGCTGTGCGTGAGGGAAACACCGGCCGCACCAAGTCGAGGAGACGGCATGCCACCCCAGGATGCGGTGATCATCGCGAGAGCGGATGTGCCGAGGTGGGTGGCCGCGCTGTGCGCGCGCGCGGTCGTCATCGCGCCCACCGCCGGTCCGCTGGGCGACACGGTGTTCTCGGCGATTGGCTCGCCCGGCGAGATCCTCTGGGACTTCGAGAACCCGCTCCAGCCGCCCAAGCAGTTCCTGCTGCCGCAGGCGGATCCGTTCGTCCGGATCCGCCGGAACAACGGCCACGTCACGCTCGAGCCCGTCCGCGACGACGGCCGGCGGATCCTCTTCAACGTCCGCAACTGCGACGTGAGCGGGTTCCGGTATCTCCAGGGCGTTTACGCGCGCGACCTGCCCGACGCCGCGTACGCGCGCCGGGCGGACGCGACCGCGCTCGTGAGCCTGGCGTGCACCCGGCCGTGCCCGCTCGGCTTCTGCGTCTGCTGCGACGCCGGGCCCTTCCTGCGCGCCGGATTCGATCTCCAGCTCGTGCCCCTGCGCGACGACCGGCTGCTCGTGGAGATCGGGAGCGAGAAGGGCCGGGCGCTCCTCGAGGGTGCCGGCGCGCTGTTTCGCGCGGCGACGCCCGAGGACGTCGCCGCGCGCGAGACGCTCGAGGCGGCGGCGCGGAGAGACTTCGGGACCGAGACCTGCCACTTCGGGTCGGCGATGCGTCGCCTCTCCACGCGGCGGGTCCCGCAGGCGCTCTGGGACGCCATGGGCGACTGGTGCCTGGAGTGCGGAGGCTGCACGCACGCGTGCCCCACGTGCTACTGCTTCAGCGTGAGCGACCGGCCCTGCGACGGCGGCTGGACGCGGAACCGCACCTGGGACTCCTGCCAGTACGAGGCGTTCACGCTGGAGGCCTCGGGCCACAACCCGCGGCAGCCGAAGCGCTCGCGGATGTGGCGCCGCTTCTACCACAAAGCGAGCGCGCAGTACTACCAGCGCGACGGCGGCGTGGGCTGCGTGGGTTGCGGGCGCTGCATCAAGGTGTGCATGGGGACGACCGACATGCCGGCGGTGGTCGGGGCGATACGAAAGGGCGTCTGGCATGGATGACCTGCTGCTCCCGAGCGTGGCGACGATCCTCGACCAGCGGGACGAGACGCCCGACACGCGCACGCTGCAGCTGCGGTTTCGCGATGGCGAGCGACAGGACCGGTTCGCGTTCCGGCCGGGCCAGTTCCTGGAGCTGTCGGTGTTCGGCCTGGGCGAGGCGCCGTTCTGCCTGGCGTCGAGCCCGACGAGGCGGGAGAGCCTCGAGGTGACCGTCCGCCGCACCGGGCGGGTGACCGACGGGCTCCACGCCCTGGGGCCGGGCAACGAGATCGGCCTGCGCGGTCCCTGCGGCAACGGCTTCGACCTCGACGCGGCAGCGGGCCACGACCTGCTGTTCGTCGCGGGCGGCATCGGGCTGCCCCCGCTCCGGGGGCTCATCTGGAACGTCCTCGACGACCGCGACCGCTTCGGGCGCGTCACGATTCTCTACGGCGCGCGGACGCCCACCGACCTCGTCTACAAGGACGAGCTGAAGATCTGGGCGGCGCGCGACGACGTCGAGTTCCGCGTGACGGTGGATCGGGGCGAGCCCGGCTGGACGGGCACGGTCGGCCTGGTGCCCGTCCTCTTCGAGACGGTGGAGCTGCGGCCGGCCCGCACGCTCGCCTACGTCTGCGGGCCCCCCATCATGATCAAGTTCGTGATTCAGGACCTGCTCGCGCGGGGCTTCGCCGAGGAGCGCGTGATCTCTACCCTCGAGCGGACGATGCAGTGCGGCGTGGGGAAGTGCAACCACTGCTGCATCGGGCACCTCTTCGTGTGCCGGGACGGTCCGGTGTTCACCTACCGGCAGATTCGGGAGATGGTGGAATGACCGGCGAGTCACTCCCGCCCGTTCGGGACGCACTGGCCGCGCGCCTGGCCGGCCGCGTGGTGTTCGTCGGCATCGGCAACCCGCTGTTCGGCGACGACGGCGCCGGCTGCGCGCTGGCCAGGGCGCTCGCGCGCCTCCCGGGCCTCGACGTCGTCCAGGCCGAGGATGTCCCGGAGTCCTACGTCGCGAAGATCGCGGACGGCGCGCCGGATGTCGTGGTGCTGATCGACGCGGTGGACTTCGGCGCGCCCGCCGGATCGGTCGCCGTCCTGGAGCGGGAGGCCATGGGGCGCTACCCGCCGAGCACGCACCGCGTGCCGCTGGGGCTGATCGCGGAGTTCGTGCGGAGCACGTCCGGCGCCGACGTGTTCGTCCTCGGCATCCAGCCGGGGCGGGTGCAGCTCGGCGCCACGCTCGGCCCGGAGGTGAGCCGGACCGTCGACGCGCTCGCCGAGCTGATCCGCGAATGGGCCGCGGCCGACCGGGCGCCCGCCGCGCGCGAGGTGGCCGAATGCTGACCGCCGTCCTGGTGCTCACCGTCGTCCTGCCCGCGGTCGGGGCGCTCGCCGTGTCAGGCCTGCGGCCGCGCGCGGTGCGCGCGACGGCCGTGCTCGTCGCGACGGCCACGGCGATCCTGGGCGTCTGGACGGTGACGTTGGCCTACCCGGCCGCGCATCGGGTCGCCCTGGGCGGTCTCCCGTGGTTGAGCGGGGCGGCGGGGCAGGGGGTCTTCGGCCTCCTGCTCGACCCGCTCGGGTCCGTCCTGCTGCTGATCGTGGTCGTCATCGGCCTGCTGACCGTTCTCTACTCGACGGCGTCGGTCGGTGAGGCCAACCGGGACCATCCGGTCGGGCCCGAGGATCAGCGTCGCTACTACTTCTGGCTCCTGGCGTTCGTGGCGAGCATGGCCGGCGTGGCGATCGCGCCGAACTTCCTCCAGCTCCTGGTGTTCTGGGAGCTCACCACGCTGTGCTCGTGGGCCCTGATCTCCTTCTACCGGAACGACCAGAGCCTGCGGGCCGGCATGAAGGCCCTGGTCATGACGCACGCCGGCGGCGTGTTCTTCCTCGTCGCCGTGTTCGTGCTCTTCGTGCGGACGGGATCGTTCGAGTTCTCGGCGCTGGCGAGCCTGTCCGAGGGGGCGCGGGTCTGGGTCTTCGCGTTCCTGATGCTGGCGTCGTGGGCGAAGGCCGCGCAGGTGCCGTTCCACACCTGGCTGCCCGACGCGATGGCGGCGCCGACGCCGATCAGCGCCTACCTGCACGCCGCCGCGATGGTGAAGGCCGGCGTGTATCTGATGGCCCGGAGCGTGAGCGCCGGGTGGGCGATGCCGCCGGAGGTCGCGTACGTGTGCGGCGCGCTGGCGCTCGTGACCATCCTCGTCGCGCTGTCGTTCTACTTCGTCCAGGACGATCTCAAGCGCCTGCTCGCGTACTCGACGATCGCGCACCTCGGCTACGTGCTGCTCGGCGTGGCGCTGGGCGGCCTCGGCTCCATGGAGGGCTTCCGCGGCGGGGTCCTGCACATCATCTGCCACGGCGCGTCGAAGGCCCTCCTGTTCTTCTGCGCGGGCGCCGTCGCCTACGCGACCGGCACGCGCAGCATCGCGGCGCTGCGCGGGCTGGGGCGCCGCATGCCGCTGACGGCCACCGCGTTCTTCGTCGGCGTGCTGGCGGTCACCGGCATCCCGCCCTTCGCGTGCTTCTGGAGCAAGTTCATGCTGTTTGCCGGCGCGCTGCAGTTCGGCGGCGCCATCGGGCCGATCCTGCTCGTGGTGCTGCTCGGCGAAACGCTGGTGGCCTTCTCGTGGATGCTCTACGTCGGACAGCAGGTCTTCTTCGGGGCGCCGTCGCCCGCCGCGGCGGCCGGCGCCGATCCGCCGCTCGCCATGCGCGCCACGCTGGTCCTGCTGATGGCCGCGACGCTGGTCGCGCCGGCGGCGGGGCTTCCGTTGGTCGGGCTGATCGGACGGTGATGCGATGAGCCATGTCTTCCTGCTCGGTCTGGCCGGCGCCCTGCTCCTCGGCGGCGCGATCGTCAGCCTCGCGCTCGCGCGCCACCGGATCCTGAGCGGATGGCTGGCGTTCGGCGCCGCGACGGCGGCCGGGGTGGCGGTGTTCGCCGTCGTCGTCGACACGTTCCGGGCCGGGGCCGGCCAAGAGACCGTCCTGCTGCGCCTGCCCGTGCTCGGCGCCGCGTGGACCGTGCTCGTCGATCCGCTCAGCGCGTTCTTTCTCGCCATCGCCGCCGCGATCTGCGTGCTGAGCGCGCTCTTCTCGGTGCACTACATGGCGCACTTCGAGCGGGACAGCGTCGCCAGGTTCTACCCGGTACTGCTGGTGTTCCTGGCCTCCGTCGTGGGCGTGCTCGTCACGACGGACTTCCTGTTCTTCCTCGTGTTCTGGGAGTTGATGACGCTCACGTCCTTCTTCCTGGTCACCTTCGAAAGCGAGAGCCGGACGACCCAGCGGGCCGGGCGGAAGTACTTCATCGTCACGCACGCCGCCACGCTCGGCCTCATCGCCGGCGCGCTCGTGCTGTGGCAGACGTCGGGCAGCTTCCATTTCGGCGCGATGCGCGATGCTCTGGCGACGCTGCTGGGCACGCGGCCGCTGGTGGGTAACCTGGTGATCCTGCTGTTCCTGCTCGGCTTCGCGACGAAGGCCGGCGTGCTCCCGATGGGCGACTGGCTGCCCGACGCCCACCCGGTCGCGCCGTCGGGGATGAGCGCCGTGCTCTCCGGCGCCCTGGTGAAGATCGGCATCTACGGACTGCTGCGCGTGTTCTGCGGCTTCGTGCCGGTCGCCGGACCGGTCGCCGGGTGGGGCATCGTCCTCGCGCTCGCCGGCACCGGATCCCTGTTCGTGGCGATGCCGACGGCGCTGGCGCAGACCGACAGCAAGCGCCTCATGGCCTTTTCCACGGTCGGGCAGATCGGCTACATCTGCCTGGGCCTGGGCGTGGGCCTGTACTGCCTGCCGGACCGTCCCGCGCTCGCGGCGCTCGCGCTGATGGGCGCGCTGTTCCACACGGCCAACCACGCGTGCTTCAAGGCCTGCCTGTTCCTCGGCGCGGGGGCCGTCCTCTACCGGACGGGCGAACGGAACATGGACAAGCTCGGCGGACTCGGCGGCGCGATGCCCGTGACCGCCAGCTCGTCGATGCTGGCGTCGCTCAGCATCGCCGGGGTGCCGCCGCTCAACGGGTTCGCCAGCAAGTGGCTGATCCTCGCGACCTGCCTGCTGGCCGGGATGACCGCGCCGCTGTTCCTGGTGCTGGGCATCGTGGGCCTGTTCATCTCGCTCGTCACGCTCGCGTCGTTCCTGAAAGTCGTCGGAGCGGTGTTCCTGGGCCAGCCGAGCGAGGATCCGCGCGTGCGGGAGGTTCCCTGGACCATGGCAGCGCCCCAGGCGGTGCTGGCGGCGCTCTGCGTCCTGTTGGGCGTCTTCCCGCAGGTGCCGCTCCGGCTGGCGCACGCGGCGCTCGCCAGCGCGGTGCAGATCGACCTGCCCTCGAGCCAGGCCCTGATCGGGGGGCCCTGGACGCTGGCGCCGTCGATCGGCGGCCTGTCGGTGGCCTTCTGGGCTCCGCTGACGATCGCCGCGGCGCTCGTCGTGCTGAGCGCGCTCGCCTACGGCCTGCAGCGCAGCGCGGCGGCCCGTGTGCGGCGCGTGGACGTGTGGACCTGCGGCGAGCCGCACGGTCCGTCGGCGGTGCGGTACCCGGCGACCAGTCTCTTCGTGCCGTTCAAGGACGCGTTCCACGGCATCTATCCCGCCGTGCCGGCCCGGGCGCCGGCGTTTCCGCCCGCGCTCCGAAAGGCCCTCGACCTCGACCGCTGGCTGTTCATGCCTGCGGCGCGGGCGGTGGACCGCGCGGCGCACGGCGTCGGGTTGACGCACGCGGGCATCCCGCAGCTCTACCTGCTGTGGATCGTGGTGGCGGCGGCGGTGGTGGTGGCCATCGTGCTCCTGGCGAGCTAGCCCGTTATGCGGCTGGAGACGAGAATGTGTCACTCGGAATGTAGGTGGTCACCTCACAGGACGGCCGCGCACGGCGCGGCCCGCGAGGGAGCGGCGCGGGGCGATGGGGCCCCGCAAGCGACCGAGCCGGGGGCCGGGGCGGAGCCCCGGTAAGATAATGGACCAGCCCGACGCCGCGGCGGCGCGCCTGACGGACCTGCTGAGAGAGCGGCTCGGCGCCTTGCTGCTCGTGGCGGAGCGGCCGCAGCCCGACACGCTGCGGTGCGAGGTGGCGCCCGCCGGCGTGCGGGCGGCCGCCGGCGCGCTGGCGTGGGACGCCGGCGCGCGGTTCCTGATCACGGTGGGCCTCGACGTGCGGGCGCTCGGCCGGGGCTTCGCGATCGCGCACCTGTTCTCGCTCGACGCCGCCCACCTCTTCGTCTCGCTCGAGATTCCCGTCGACGCCGCGGACGCCCGGATCGACGCGATCACTCCGTTGATTCCCGCCGCCGATTGGGCCGAGCGGGAGTTCCGCGACGCGATCGGGGTCGAGCCCGACGGCCACCCCGACCCGCGGCGGCTGATGCTCCCCGACGACTGGCCGGACGGCATCTATCCGCTGCGGCGGGATTTCCGCTACAACGCGAGGCCGCCGGCCGCCGGAGGGCGGCCGGTCCTGGCCGACGCGCCGCCGGGCGCCTCGGTGCTGCCCATGGGGCCGTTCTTCCCGACCCTCGAGGAGCCGTCGTACTGGCGGCTGTTCGTCGAAGGGGAGCGCATCGTCGGGTGCGATTATCGGGGCTTCTACAATCACCGTGCGATCGAGAAGCTCGGCGAGACGGTGCTCGGCTACGACAAGCTGCCCTTCGTCGCCGAGCGGATCTGCGGCATCTGCGGGTTCATCCACTCCACCTGCGCGTGCCAGGCGATCGAGAAGGCGGCCGGCATCGACGTGCCCGCGCGCGCGCGCTACATCCGCACGATCATGCTGGAGCTCGAGCGCGTGCACTCGCACCTGCTCTGGCTGGGCATCGCGGCGCACATCATCGGGTTCGAGACCCTCCTCATGCAGAGCTGGCGGATTCGCGAGCCGATCATGTGGCTGAGCGAGGCGATCAGCGGGAACCGCAAGACCTACGGCATGAACTGCGTCGGCGGCCTGCGCCGCGACATCTCGCCCGAGACGGCCGGCAAGATTCGCGAGACGCTGGACCCGGTCGAGCGCGAGATGCGGGCCGTGCGCAAGGCCGTGGTCGGCGACACGACGCTGCTGGCGCGGACGAAGGGCGTGGGAGTGCTCACCAAGGAGTGGGCCGAGCGGATCGCCGTGGTCGGCCCGCCCGCGCGTGCCTCCGGCGTCGCCATCGACGCGCGGCTCGACCATCCCTACGCGGCGTACCCGGAGATCCCGCCGCGGCTGTGCGTCCAGCAGGACGGCGACGTCTGGGCGCGGGTGGTGGTGCGGCTCGACGAGCTCGAGGACTCGATCCGCCTGATTCGCGGCGCCCTCGACGGGATGCCGGACGGACCGATTCGCGCGGAGATCACCGAGCCCATTCCGGCGGGCCGGCTCGGCATCTCGGTCGTGGAGGCCCCGCGGGGCGAGGCCGTCCACTTCGTGCTGACCGGCGACGACAACCGCGCGTACCGCTGGCGCGTGCGGGCGCCCACCTACCCGAACCTCCAGGCGGTGCCGTCGATGATCGCGGGCGAGACCATCGCCGACGTGCCCATCACGGTGGGCAGTCTCGACCCGTGCTTCTCCTGCACGGAACGTCTCGAGGCGGTGGACGTCCGCAGCGCCGCGATGCGCGTGTACTCCCGGGACGAGCTGCTGGCCCTGTCGCGGCGGCGAGGATCCCAGGGAGGTGAGCGATGACCACCGGAGCGCTGCAGGTCCTCGGCCTGTGCGCGCTGAACGTCCTCGTGGCGGGGCTGCTCTCGCCGCTGTTCGAGGGGATGCTCAGAAAGCTCAGGGCGATCGTGCACTCGCGCATGGGACCGCCGCTGACCCAGCCCTATCTCGATCTGCTGAAGCTCCTGGGCAAGGAGGACCTGAGAACGACCGGCGGGGTGCTGTCGGCGCTGGGGCCGGCGATGACCCTGGGCTCGGTGCTGGTCCTCGCGATGCTCGTGCCGATGGGCGCGCCGCCGCCGCTCGGCTTCGCCGGCGACGTCATCGTGCTGGTGTACGTGGCGGGGATGGGCGCGGTGTTCCTGATGCTCACGGCGTTCGCCAGCGGCAGCCCGTACGCCTTCGTGGGCGGATCGCGGGAGATGATGCTGCTGCTCGCCGTGGAGCCGGCCATGGCCATCGCGCTCGTCGTCGGCGCCGTGAAGGCGGGCACGCTGGCGACCGGAGCCATCGCGGCCTGGCAGGCGGCCAACGGCCCGAGCCTCAGCACGATCCTCGCCGGCCTCGCCCTCTTCCTGGCCCTCCAGGCGCAGGCCGGGAAGCTGCCGTTCGACATCGCCGAAGCCGACCAGGAGGTGATGGGCGGTCCGCTCGTCGAGCTGAGCGGGCCGCGCCTGGCCCTGGTGCGCTGGGCGCTCTGGGCCCGGCAGCTGGTCGTCGCGTGCCTCCTGGTGGAGGTCTTCGCGCCCTGGCCGCGTCTCGGGCTGCTGCCCCTCGATCTGGCGCTGACGCTCGTGAAGGCGCTCGTCGTGCTCGTGCTCGTGGCCGTGATCGACGTCGTCAATCCCCGGCTCCGCGTGGATCAGGCCCTGCGCTACTACCTGCGGGTCGGGTTCTCGGCGCTCGCGGCGCTGGCATTCGCCGTGATCGGAATGTAGGAGGTCGCGCGTGCTGCTGAGCAAGTTGCGGGAGGCGCTGATCTGCTTCGGGGCGGGCCGCGTGACGCTGCCGTACCCCGCGGCGCCGCGCGAGCCCGCGCCGGGCTTCCGGGGCAAGATCCAGGTCGACGCGGATCTGTGCTTCGGCTGCGGGGGCTGCGCGCACGTGTGCCCGGCCGGCGTGATCCAGGTCGAGGACGCGGCGCAGCTCACGCGCGTGCTGGAGTTCCACTGGAGCCGGTGCACCTATTGCGGCCGGTGCGAGGAGGTGTGTCCGGAGGGGGCGATCCGCCTGACGTCGCAGTTCGAGACGGCGACGGATCGGCCGCAGGACATGGTCATCCGGCTGGAGGTCTTCATGGGGCCGTGCCAGCGGTGCGGGCGGTGCTTCCCGCCGCCCACGCCGCTCGAGCGCATGACGGCCGCCGGGTTCCGCCACGGCGGCGACGGAGGGCGCGCATGATCCTGACGGATCTCCCGGGCGATCTGATTCGCACGCTGAGCATGCTCGTGGTGATCACCTCGGTCGTCGCCGTCGAGACGCGGCGGCTGCGGGTGTCGGCCACCGTGTACGGCGTGCAGGCCCTGCTGATCGTCGGGCTGCTCTGCTGCTTCGCGACGGTCAACCCGGCCCTCTACTGGTGGGCCGGCACCGCTTTCGTGACCAAGGCGATCCTCACCCCGCTGTTCCTCTTCCTGTGCATCAAGCGGACGCGGGAGGTCGAGCTGCCGCCCTTGATCGGGTTCGGGCCGTCGGTCGTCGTCGCCGCGCTGCTCATGGTCGGGTTCTTCCGGCTGACGCACAGTCAGGTCGAGCTGCTGGCGCCGTCGCCGCTGGCCCAGACCGAAGCGTTCCGCACGAACCTCGCCGTCGCCTCGACGGTCTTCGTGCTCGGGCTCTACGCCGTGCTCACCCGCAGGGACGCCGTGAAGACGGTGATCGGGCTGTGCCTGCTCGAGAACGGCGTCCACCTGAGCCTCGTGAGCCTGGCCCCGGAGCTGTCGGAGACCGCGCTCGTCGGCATCGCCACGGAAGTCGTCGTCACCGTGTTCCTGCTCCTGTACGTGATCACGGGCGTGTACCAGCAGGCTGGCACGACCGACACCCTGCGGATGCGCGAGCTTCGCGGGTGAGAGGACATCGGGCATGCGCACTTCGATCCTTCCGGCCGCGGCGTTCCTGGTGCCGCTCGCCGCCGGCGCAGTCGTCTTCGCGGCGGCGCGGCTCGGCCGGCGGCTCGTTCAGGGCGTGGTGCTGCTGGCCTCGCTCGCCACGGCGGCCGTCGGCGTCGCGATGGCCGACGCCGTGGTGCGCGGCGACGTGCTCACGGCCTGGGGCAACGAGCTGCGCGTGGACGGCCTCTCGGCCCTGCTCGTCGTCGTGATCGGCGTCGTCGGCTTCCTCGCGTCGGCGTACTCCGTGCGCTACGTGGATCAGCCCGACTTCCAGAAGCGCATCGGGGTCGGCCGCGTGGAGCACCGGCTGTCGATCTTCTACGGTCTCCTGCTGTGGTTCGTCGGGACGATGATCTGGGGATCGGTGACGAACAACATCATCATGCTCTGGGTCGCCGTCGAGGCCAGCACCCTGACGTCGGGACTCCTCGTGGCGTTCTACTGGGACAAGCGGGCGCTCGAGGCGGGCTACAAGTACCTGATGCTGCTCACGATCGGCATCACGTTCGCGCTGTTCGGGTGCGTCCTCGTGTACGCCGCCGCGGCGGCGACCGGCACCCTGACCGGCGCCCAGCCGCTGCTCATCAGCGAGGTGCGGGGCGTGGCGGGCCTGCTGCCGCCCCGCACGGCGCGCCTGGCCGTCGCGTTCCTCATCATCGGGTTCGGCACCAAGGCGGGGATCGCCCCGTTCCACCCGTGGCTGCCCGACGCGCACGCCGAGGCGCCGACGCCGGTGAGCGTGCTGCTCTCGGCGGTCATGATCAAGATGGCGCTCTACGCGCTGGTGCGGACCGTCGGGATGTTCCTCCCCTCGTGGCCCCAGATCTCCGTGCTGGCCGTGGTGCTCGGCACCTTCACCATGCTGCTCGGGATCGTGCTGGCCCTGGGCCAGGACGATCTCAAGCGGCTCTTCGCCTACTCGTCGGTCAGCCAGATGGGCTACATCCTGGCGGGCGTCGGGTTGGGCACCTACCTCGGCTGCTTCGGCGGCCTGTTCCACCTGGTGACCCACGCGATCGGCAAGGGCCTGCTCTTCATGTGCGCCGGCGCCCTGATCTACGCGACGGGCCGGCGCAAGGTCAGCGAGCTGGGCGGGCTCGCGGCGAAGATGCCGGTGACCGGCGTCTGCTTCTTCGTGGGCGCGCTCGCGCTCTCCGGCTTTCCCCCGTTCAGCGGCTTCTGGAGCAAGCTCACCGTCTACCTGGCCCTCGCGCAGGCCGGTGTCTGGTGGGCGGCGGTCATCGCCGTGGTGACGAGCGTGCTGACGATGGTGGCGCTGGTGCGGCCGGCGTGCCGCGTGTTCTGGGCCCCGCCCGCGGCGGGCGTCGACGCGCCCGGCGCGGTACGGGAGGTGCCCGCGTCGCTGTGGGTGCCCATGGTCGCGCTGGCGGCGGCCTCGCTGGTGCTGGGGCTCGTCCCGCAGATCGTCTATCCGTTCCTGGATCAGGCCGCGCGCGTGCTGGCGGTCATGGGGAGGTGACGGTCGAGATGCTGAAACGACTCTGTGCCAGGGCGTTTCCCAGGGCGCTTTGGGTCTATCATGCGAACACGGGGGCGTGCAACGGCTGCGACATCGAGGTGATCGACGTCCTGACGCCCTATTATGATGCCGAGCGTTTCGGCATCCGCCTGGTCGGGTCGCCGCGCCACGCCGACGTCATCCTGGTCACCGGCCCCGTGACCCGACAGGTGGCGCCGGCCCTGCGGCGGCTGCTCGAGGCGGTGCCGGCGCCGAAGCTCGTGTTCGCCGTCGGCTCGTGCGCCTGCGGGGGCGGCGCGTGGTTCGACAGCTACAGCGTGCTCGGCGGCGCCGACCGCGTCATCCCGGTGGACTACTACGTGCCGGGCTGCCCGCCCCGGCCCGAGGCGATTCTCCACGGCGTGGCCCTGGCGCTGGGACTCGTGGAGAAGAAGGTGGCCGGGGAGGCCCTGCGCCAGGAGACGATCGAGGAGCTGGCCATGGGCGTCTCCCGCTTCGGAGGAGGCCGCGATGCCACCCCGTAAGATCCTCCTCGTGGACGACGACCCGGATCTGATTCACGCCCTGACCCTCGTGCTCGAGCGGCAGGGGTACCAGGTCGTGTCGGCGCTCGACCCGCACCGCGGCCTCGTGCTCGCCGACACGGAGCGCCCCGACCTGATCGTGCTGGACGTCATGATGCCGGAGGGCACCGAGGGCTTCCACTTCGTCTGGAACATCCGGACCCGGCCGGACGCGTACTTCCAGCAGG
Organism: Acidobacteriota bacterium; assembly: GCA_024641665.1. Classification (GTDB taxonomy): domain Bacteria; phylum Acidobacteriota; class Vicinamibacteria; order Vicinamibacterales; family JAHECP01; genus JAHECP01. Next base: position 5,886 of record JAHECP010000100.1, on the reverse strand, counting down.
TCCCCATCGTCATGCTCACGGCCATCCACCAGAGGACGGCGCTACGGTTCTATCCCGACTCGACCGACGGCACCTACCAGGCCGGCGAGTACCTGCCGGTCCAGGGCTTCGTGGACAAGCCGGTCGAGCCGGCCGTGCTCCTGGCGGAGGTGGAACGCGTGCTGGCCAGCGTCGGATGTTCCTGATCGCGCGGGCGGCGGGGGCGGCCGGCCGCAGGCGGACGACATGCGCGAGAAGCCGATGATCCTGCCGGTGACCGAAGAGCTGATCGAGCGCATCGGCTGGTTCATTCGGCTCCGGTGGGTGGCCGTGGCCTGCACGCTGGCCTTCGTGGAGCTGGGCCGCCGCGTCCTGCCCATCCAGTTCTACCGCGGACCGGTCTACGGCATTCTCCTGATCCTCGCCCTCTACAACCTCGTGGCGTCCCTGCTGCTGCCGATCATGCGCCGCCCGCGCGACCCCGCGGCGCCGGAGGCGGAGGGCGCGGCACGGGGCGGCCTGGCGTGGTTCCTCCTGCCCCGGCTCCCCGCCGGCTTCACCTACGATCGGGAAGCCCGGCGGGCCGCCCTCTTCGCGAACGCGCAGATCACGGCCGACCTCGTCATCCTGGCCGCGCTGCTGCACTTCACGGGCGGCATCGAGAATCCGCTCCGGGTGTTCTTCGTCTTCCACGTCATCATCGCCAGCATCCTGCTGTCCCAGCCGGCGACCTACGTCCACGCCACGCTCGGTCTGTTCCTGTTCGCGGCCGTGGCGCTGGGCGAGCTCCTGGGCTGGCTGCCGCACTTTCCGCTCGAGGGACACTGGCGGCCGCAGGGCTATCTCGACCCGGCGCTCGTCACGACCCAGCTGTTCCTGCTCGGCGTGACGCTCTACGTGACGGCCTACCTGGGCACGACCATCGCCGTGCACCTCCGGACGCGCGAGGTCGAGGTGCTGGTTCTCTCGCGGCAGCTCGAGGACAAGGCGGCGCACCTGCAGACGGCCTATCAGGAGGTGAGCGAGGCCGAACGGGCGAAGTCGCAGTACATGCGGAAGGTCGCCCACGAGCTGCGCGGGCCCCTGGGCACCATCAAGACCGCGCTGAGCGTCGCGCTGCAGACGGCGCCGGACGCGCCGGCCGACTCGACCCAGGACCTCATCAGGCGGGCCGAGCACCGGGCCGGCGAGCTGGCGACCCTGACCCAGGAGCTCCTGTCCCTCGCACGGGCGCGGGGGGGCCGGACCGGCGTGGATCTCGGGCCCGTGCACCCCGCCGCCCTCGGCCGGAAGGTCGTCGACGATCTCCGGCCGTCGGCGGACGCGGCCGGCGTGACGCTCGTGACGTGGATCGCGGACGGCATGGCGCCGACCGAGGGCGATGCGGAAGGACTGGCGGACCTCGTCACCAATCTCCTGAGCAACGCCATTCGCTACACCCCCCGGGGCGGACGCGTCACGATCGATCTGCAGGAACGCGGCGGGGCGCTGGTGATCGAGGTCGCGGACACCGGCATCGGCATCCCGGCGGAGGACCTGCCTCGAATCTACGACGAGTTCTTCCGGTCCCGGACCGCGCGGGACTTCGTCGCCGACGGCTCGGGTCTGGGCATGGCCATCGTCAAGGCCGTCGTCGACCGGCACGGGGGGCGCATCGAGATCGAGAGCGCCGTGGGGCGCGGGACCACCGTGCGGGTGGAGATCCCCATGGGCAACCGTGCGGGCACGACCACGGGCTGACGCCGGCGCCCCCGGCCGGCGGCGTCCGTCGCGAAGGGCTTGCGTGCCCGCCCGCCGCCGTGCTACACCGGGACCCCGTGCCAGGCGGGCGGCATGACCGGACCCAGCTCCGACCCCGAACGACCCGTCGCGCCGCGTGATCCTGCCGAGGCCGCCCTGCGACGGTTGGCCCACCAGCTCGAGGAGCGCGTCAAGGCGCTCGACTGCCTCTTCGGCCTGTCCGACATCGTCGAGCGGGCCCGCGGCTCGATCGACGCCGTCCTCAGCGAGACGGTCGAGCTGCTGCCGCCGTCGTGGGAGTACCCAGAGGTGGCCTGCGCCCGGGTCGTGCTGGACGGTCGCGAGTTCCGCAGCAGCAACTTCCGTGACGGCGGCTGGACGCAGCAGGCCGACATCGTCGTGCACGGACGCACGGCCGGCCTCGTGGAGGTCCGCTACGTCGAGCAGCGGCCGCGCCGCGACGAAGGGCCCTTCCGCGCCGAGGAGCGGCGGCTCATCAACGCGATCGCGAGCCGGCTGGGGCGTGTCGCCGAGGGGCTGCTGGCCGAGCGCCTGCTGCGGGACAAGGAGCGGGAGCTGCGCGAGCGGATGACGCACCTGTCCCGTGTGGGCACCATGGGCGAGATGGCGAGCAACATCGCCCACGAGGTGAACCAGCCCCTGACGGCGATCTCGGCGTACGCGCAGGCGGCGCGGCGGCTGATCGACGCCGGCGTCGGCGACCAGGCGGAGATCGCGGCGATTCTCACGCGCATCTCGCAGGAGGCGCTCCGGGCGGGCGACATCATCAACCGCCTGCAGGACCTGGTGCGCCGGCGCCAGAGCAAGCGGGAGCCGTGCGACGTCAACGCGCTCATCCGCGACATCGAGCACCTGGCCTCGGTCGACTGCCGGCTGCACGACGTCCGGCTGCGGCTCCGGCTGGCCCCCTCGCTGCCCGTCGTCCTGGCCGACGGCGTGCAGCTGCAGCAGGTGGCGCTCAACCTGATCCGGAACGCCGTGGACGCGATGGAGGCGGCCGGTCCCGAGGACCGCGAGGTCGTGGTCCAGACGGCCCTCCAGGGCGCCGCGGGGGAGATCGAGGTCAGCGTGAGCGACCGCGGCTGCGGCATCGCCGAGCGCGTCGGCGACCAGCTGTTCGAGCCCTTCTTCACGACCAAGCCGGGCGGCCTCGGGATGGGGCTCTCCATCAGCCGGTCGATCGTGCAGGCGCACGGCGGCAGCCTCTGGCACTCGAGCCACCCGGATCGCGGCACCACGTTCGCGTTCACCATCCCGGTTCGTGACGACGGGGACGACAGTGACGACACGGAACGCTGACCCCACGGTCTTCATCGTCGATGACGACGCGGCCGTCAGGGATTCGCTCGGCCTGCTGCTGCGGTCGGTGGGCATGGTGAGCGAGGCCTACGCGTCGGCCGACGCGTTCCTCGCCTCGTTCGACCCGGCGCGTCCCGGATGTCTGGTGCTCGACGTGCGCATGCCGGGCACGAGCGGGCTCGAGCTGCAGGCGCGGCTCCACGAGCGGGGCGCGGCGCTGCCCATCGTGTTCCTGACGGCGCACGGGGACATCGAGATGGCGGTGCGGGCCGTGAAGGCCGGCGCGGCCGACTTCGTCCAGAAGCCGTTTCGCGATCAGGATCTGCTCGACAAGCTCCAGGCCGCGCTGGCGCAGGACGCCGAGCTTCGCCGGCAGCGCGCCGACGTCGAGGAAATCGGGTCCCGGATCGCGTCGCTCACGCCCCGCGAGCGCCAGCTGCTGGAGCTGGTCGTCGCGGGCAGGGCCAACAAGGAGATCGCGCAGGATCTGGGCATCAGCCAGCGGACGGTGGAGATCCACCGGGCGCACGTCATGAGGAAGATGGGGGCCGATTCGGTCACCGATCTCGTGCGGCTGGTGATGGGATCCCGGTCGTAGCGCGAAACCGCACACCCCGCCCCACCCCGGCGCGCCGCGGCGCTATGATGCGTACGTCGATCCGCTCGCGCGCGACTGACGCGCGAAGGAGGTCGCGATGCGCGATCATTTCCCGCCTGGCGTGGACCGCCGCGTGTTCCTGACAACGAGCTTCGGTTGTGCGGCGTGGGCCGCCTGTCCCTTCCTGCGAGCGACCGCGTCGGCCGCCGCGCCCGCGCCGGCGTCGCCGGCGGACCCGCCGATCCGCGCGGTGGTCCGCGACGCCGTGCTCTTCGCCGGGATCCGCCGGCCGATCGCGACGCGCGCCGAGCTCGAGCCGCGCATCGCGCGCGTGACGCGCGCCTGCGCCGGCCGCATCGCCGGCCCGCTGACGCACATCTTCCGCTTCGACACGCCGGTCGAGGGCTACGACTCGGAGATCGGGTACCCCGTGTCGGCCGAGGTGGACGACGGGGAGGTGCGGACGCACCGGCTGCGGCGGATGCACTTCTTCGCCGCGATGCACGAGGGACCGGTCGCGACGATCAGGGAGACGTCGCGCCGGCTTTCCGCGCACATGGACCGGACGGGCCTGTCGCCGGAGCTCGAGCTGGTCGAGGTCTACCACCATCGCGACCCGGCCGATCCGGCGGCCACGAAGGTCGAGGTGATGGCCGCGTTCCTGGCCTGGCCCGAGGTCTACCGCGAGCAGCTCACGCGGGTGCTCGGCGTGGAGGCGGCCGGGGCGATCTGGCAGGGCGGCGACGCGATCACCCCCGAGACGCTGGTGGACGAGCGCTGCGCCTGGGTGACCGCGTCGATCGCGCGGCTGAAAGCGCGGACCGACGCGCGCCAGCAGTTCGACGTGCTCTCGCGCGTGGCGCTCGTGCGGCCGCCGGAGGACGTGGCGCACTTCAAGGCGATCTACGACCGCACAGGGAACATCGAGGACGTGTTCCGCGCGCTGACCGAGAAGCTGGCCGCGACCCCTACCGGGGCGTTCGTGGACCCGCCGCGCGTCGACGGGCGGGTCCTGCACCTGAGCAAGGTGCCCCGCGATCGCACGCGCTACGACGCCGCCCGCACGCACGAGGAGACGCGCAAGGCGTACTGCTTCTGCGCCCTGGTGCGCGAGGCGGCGGACCCGAAGATCGATCCGATCTTCTGCTACCGGGCCGCCGGCTGGGATCGCCAGTTCTGGGAGCCGATCCTGGGGCGCACCTTCACGACCTGCCGGATCACCCATTCGATCCTGAAGGGTGACGCGTTCTGCGCGTGGGACTACGACGCGTGAGCGCGGCGCACCGTCCGTAGTGCTGGTCTTCAGGCCAGCCCGTGGGTACGCTCGGACCGTAGGTAGTGCCGGCATGAGCCCGGCTTGGCGGTGCAGGCGTTGAGGCCAGCTTCGTTTGGCGCACGGGGTCGGGCCCCGCTTTCTCTGTCGGCCGTATGCTGAGTGAGTTCTTGATGGTTGCGGCTAGTGAACGAGGACACCGGTATCCGACGGACAGATTCGGCGCGGCTGCGCCGCCAAGCCGAGCGTTTGCCGCAGCCTATCGCGTCATTTCATCCGTGAAACACACCTCCAACTGACTGCACGGTCATTTGACGATCGCCGGCGCCGCGAGCTTCAGGTTGTATTTCGCGAGCGCCTGCGCCACCGCCGCCGCCCTGGTGAAGAGCGCGTTGGCGTCCGCCACGGCCTTCGGCACGTCCCGCTTCGCGTCCTCGAACGCCTTCAGCGTGGTCTCGGTCGGCCACAGTCCGCCCGTCAGGCCGTTCTTGGCCTGCCCGATCCTGACGACGAGGCTCTCGTTCGCGCCGCCCCCGCCGCCGAACCCGCGTCCGGCCGGCACGGCGAACTTCGGCGCGACGGCCGCGCGGTCCTTCTCGAGCGCGTCGAAGGAGGCCTTCACGTCGGCCGGAACGTCCGTCCGACCGCCGATCTCCTTCGCGAGCCCGGCCATCTGGCGGTTGAACGGCGCGAGGGCGTTCGCCACCTCGACGACACGGCCCTGCAGCGCGTGCGCCTCCATGGCCATGTCGAACATCTTCCTGCGCTCGGCGTCGGTGAGCGTCACCTCCGGGTCGGCCACGACCCGCAGGGGCCGGCTGTCCACGGTCGTGCCGTCCACCACGAGGGAGATGGTGTAGGTGCCCGGCAGCACGAGCGGGCCGGCGGTGCTGCCGCCGCGCCCGAAGCCGCCGAACCCGCCGCCCCCGCCGCAGCCGGCGCCGAACGGGCTCTCTTCCTCGCGCGCGGCCTGGCC
>JAHECP010000099.1 GCA_024641665.1 Acidobacteriota bacterium | reverse complement strand
CCCGCCGGCCGGCGCGAAGCCCACGCCCAACCTCGGGCCCAAGCTCCGGCAGCTCCGCCTGCGCCGCGGCCTGGGCGTCGTCGAGGCCGCGCGCCGCGCGCGGATCTCGGCCGGCTTCCTGAGCGCCGTGGAGCGCGCGCGCGCCAACGCTTCGGTCGCCACCCTGCAGCGGCTCGCCATGGCCTATGGCACGACGGTCATCGAGCTGTTCGGCGCGCCGCGCGACCCGGGCCGCCTCCTGCACGCGCGCGACCGGCGCGTGCTCCAGACGCAGTCCGGCGTCAGAATGGAGCTGCTCTCGAGCGGCACCACGATGCTCGAGTCGATGCTGTTCCGCGTGGCGCCGGGCGCGGGCAGCGACGGGGCCTACTCGCACCAGGGCGAGGAGTTCATCTACATGCTGCAGGGCACGCTGGAGGTCTGGCTCGACGAGCTCGAGCGCCACGTGCTCAAGACGGGCGACAGCTTCTGGTTCGAGAGCATGCTCGGCCACCGGTGGTTCAACCCGTCCGACACCGAGGCCGTGCTCTTGTGGATCAACACGCCGCCCACGTTCTGACCGTCATTACGAGGAGCTCGACATGCTTCGTCTGCACGCCGCCGTCGTCGCCGTCCTCGCCGCCGCGCTCCTCGCGCCGGCCGCGCGCGCCGACGATGCGAACCACACGTTGACCGCGGTGGCCGGCCTCCAGGTCGGCCAGCTCACGTTGACCGAGCGGCCCACCGGCTGCACCGTCGTCCTCGCGCCGCCCGACGGCGCCGTCGCCGGCGTGGACGTGCGCGGCTCGGCGCCGGGCACGCGCGAGACCGACCTGCTCAATCCGATCAACCTCGTGCAGAAGGTGAACGCGATCGTGCTCTCGGGCGGCAGCGCCTTCGGCCTCGACGCCGCGAGCGGCGTCATGAAGTGGCTCGACGAGCACCACCGCGGCTACGACGTGGGCATCACGAAGGTGCCGATCGTGCCCGCCGCGATCCTCTTCGACCTCGGCGTGGGCGGGAGCGCGGCCATCCGGCCGACGGCCGACTGCGGCTACCGCGCGGCAGAGGCCGCGACCGGCGGCCCGGTCGCCGAGGGCAACGTCGGCGCGGGCGCCGGCGCGACCGTCGGCAAGCTGGGCGGGCCCGACCGCGCCATGAAGTCGGGGCTCGGCAGCGCCGCCATCACCCTGCCGAACGGCCTCGTCGTCGCGGCGCTCGTCGCCGTCAACGCCGTGGGCGACGTCATCGACCCGGCCACGGGCAAGGTCGTCGCGGGCGTGCGGACGCCGGACGGCACGGGCCTGGCTGACGCGCGGGTGCTCATCCGCTCCGGCGCGCTCTTCGCGCCGCGCCCGGGCCGCAACACCACCATCGGCGTCGTCGCCACCAACGCGAAGCTGACCAAGGTCGAGGCCACCAAGATGGCGCAGATGGCGCAGGACGGCCTGGCGCGCGCCATCTCGCCGGTGCACACCATGGGCGACGGCGACACCGTGTTCGCGCTGGCGACCGGCACCTTCGCCGGCGAGGCCAACGTCACGCTGGTCGGCGCGCTCGGCGCCGACGCCATGGCCGACGCCATCGTGCGCGCGGCGCGCATGGCGACCGGCATTCCCGGCCTGCCGGCCGCGCGCGACCTGGAGAAGCGCCAGTGAACGTGTCGCTCGTGCTCCTGCTGGTCTACTCGGCGGGCCTCGTGGGGCTCGGCCTGTGGATTGGCCGCCGCGTGCGCGGCACGAGCGACTTCTTCGTCGCCGGCCGCCGGCTCGGGCCCGGGCTGCTCTTCTCGACGATGCTCGCGGCCAACATCGGCGCCGGCTCGACGGTCGGCGCCGCGAGCCTCGGCTACCGCGACGGCCTCTCGGGCTGGTGGTGGGTCGGCTCGGCCGGCATCGGCTCGGTGCTGCTGGCCGTGTGGATCGGGCCGCGCATCTGGGGCGAGGCGAAGACCTGGGACCTGCGGACCGTCGGCGACTACCTCGAGCTGCGCTACGGCCCGGGCGTGCGCGCCGGGATCGCGGCGATGCTGTGGCTCGGCACGCTCGCCATCCTCGCCGGGCAGCTCATCGCCGGTGCGTCGATCCTCACCGCCATCGTCGGCCTGCCCATGTGGGCCGGCTGCGTCATCAGCGGCGTCGTCATGACTGGGTACTTCGCGGCGGGCGGCCTGCTCACGTCTGCCTATGTGAACCTCGTGCAGCTCGTCGTCTTGCTCGCGGGTTTGCTGCTGGCGTTGCCGATGGTGATGGGTGGCGTGGGCGGCTGGGCGGGCCTGCGAGCGGCGAGTCTGGCCGTGTCGCCCGACCAGCTCGACTTCTGGCATCACGGCGCGTCGGGCGTGGTGTATCTGGCGATGCTCGGGCCGGCGTTCATCATCTCACCGGGGCTCCTGCAGAAGATCTACGGCGCGCGCGACGCGCGCGCCGTGCGGGTCGGCGTCGGCGCGAACGCCGCCGTGCTGCTGGTGTTCGCCTTCGTGCCGGTGCTTCTCGGCATGGTCGCACGCGCGCTGCATCCGGACCTGCCGACCATCGACCTCGCGTTGCCGACGCTGCTCGTACGTGATCTGCCGGCGGCCGCCGGCGCGCTCGGCCTGGCGGCGCTCTTCTCGGCGGAGGTGAGCACGGCCGACGCCATTCTGTTCATGCTGTCGACGTCGCTGTCGCAGGATCTCTACCGGCGGTTCGTGCGGCCCGAGGCGAGCGACGCCCAGGTGCTGCGCGTGGCGCGCGGCGCGGCGATCGCGGGCGGGACGCTCGGCGTGCTGCTGGCGATCGTGTCGGGCACGATCATCGGCACCCTGAGCATCTTCTACACCTTGCTGAGCGTGAGCCTGTTCGTGCCGATCCTCGCCGGCCTGTACGTGCGGCGCGCCGGCACGCCCGAGGCCGTGGCGGCGATCGGCGTGGGCGTCGGCGCGCTCGTGGCGATTCAACTCGGGACCGGCGGGAGCGGGGTCGCCGGCCTCACGCCCGCGCTCGTCGGCCTGCTCGCCTCGGCGGCCGGTTTCGCGGTGGTGTTCGCCGCGCGAGCCAGGAGACGGACGTAGGCGACCCGGGGGGCATCGGGACTGCGCCCTGCGACGGCTCGCGCGGCAAACATGCCCTCCGGCGCCCGCGCTCACGATGCGCGCGTCGACTGGGGTTTGTCGGGAGGACAGCCAACAATCATGTGCAGCATCCGGGCAACGCCTCTGCCATTGTCGAAAGCGGCGCCGCCGCGCCCGAACCGCCTGCGGGCATGTGTGCCGACTGACGTTCGAGCGCGCGAGGTCGCAACTGGGCGCCGTCCCGACGCCCCCCGGGCCGCCGGCGCTCAGCCCCCAGTCCCCAGTCCCCGAGATGATTACAGGAGAACCCCATGGCAGACACCGGACTCTTCAGCTTGGCCAACAAGACCGTCGCCGTCATCGGCGCCGGGTCGGGCATCGGCGAGGCGGTGGCGCGAGGCTGCGCGCGGCAGGGCGCACACGTGGCCTGTCTCGACGTCAACGAGGACACGGCGCGCGCCACGGCGGCGCGCATCGACGCCGAGCGGGGCGACGGCGGCTCGGCCGAGGCCGGCGCGCTCGACATCCGCGACGCGGGAGCCGTGGACGCCGCGCTCGACGGGATCGCGCGCGCGCGCGGGCGGCTCGACGGCCTCGCCTGCACGCCGAGCATCAACGTGCGCAAGCCGCTGCTCGCCTACACGGTCGAGGAGTTCGAGCGGGTCATCGCCGTGAACCTGAAGGGCAGCTTCAACGTGCTGCGCGCGGCCGGTCGCATCATGACGGCCCAGAAGCGCGGGAGCATCGTGCTGTTCTCGTCAATCCGGTCGCTGGTGGTCGAGCCGGGCCAGGGCGTCTACGCCGCCACCAAGGCCGGCATCGTCCAGATGGTCCGTACGGCGGCCGCCGAGTTCGGGCCCGCCGGCGTGCGCGTGAACGCCGTCGGACCCGGCGTGGTCGAGACGCCGCTGACGGCGCCGATCAAGGCGAAGCCCGACTGGTACCAGGCCTACGCCGCAAAGAACGTGCTCGGGCGCTGGGCCCATGCCGACGAGATGATCGGTCCGACGGTGTTCCTGCTCTCCGACGCGGCGAGCTACGTCACCGGCACCCTGCTCATCGCCGACGCCGGCTGGACCGCCGCCGACGGCCGGTTCCAGCCCCCGGGGATGTAGGACGCCGGAGGCCGGAGGCCCGAGGCCGGGGCTGGGGGACTGGGGCTGGGGACTGGGCTCTGGCCTCTGGGCCCTGGGCCCTGGCCGCGGCCCATGAGTTGAGCGATCGCATCATGCCAACCGAGACGCGTCGTCATCGCATCGCCGTCATCCCGGGCGACGGGATCGGCCGTGAGGTCGTGCCCGCCGGCCTCGCAATCCTCGAGGCGGTCACCGCCGGGTCCGGCGTGTCATTCCACCTCGAGGAGTTCCCCTGGGGCTGCGAGCACTACCGCCGTACCGGGCGGATGATGGATGAGGATGCGCTCGAGCGGCTGCGCGGCTTCGACGCCATCTACCTCGGGGCCGTCGGCGACCCGTCGGTGCCGGATCACGTGGCCGTCTGGGAGCTGATCCTCCCCATCCGCCAGCAGTTCCACCAGTACGTGAACCTGCGGCCGATGCGCTGGCTGGCGGGCGTGCCCGGTCCGCTCGCCGGCCGCCGCCCGGCCGACGTGGACATGATCTGCGTGCGCGAGAACTCGGAAGGGGAGTACGCCGGCGTGGGCGGGCGCGTCCACCGCGGCACGCCCGACGAGGTCGCCGAACAGACGGGCGTCTTCACCAGGCGGGGCATCGAGCGCATCGGCCGCTACGCGTTCGAGCTGGCCGGCCGGCGTCCGCGCCGCCTGCTCGCGAGCGCGACCAAGTCGAACGCGCTGCAGCACACGATGGTCCTCTGGGACGAGGTCGTGGCGGAGGTCGCGCGCGACTACCCCGACGTCGAGTGGCGCAAGTACCACGTCGACGCGCTGGCCGCACGCATGGTGACCGACCCCGGGAGCCTCGACGTCATCGTGGCGTCCAACCTGTTCGGCGACATCCTCACCGACCTCGGCGCGGCGCTTTCGGGCAGCCTGGGTCTCGCGCCCGGCGCCAACATCGACCCGTCGCGCCGTTTTCCGTCGATGTTCGAGCCGATTCACGGTTCCGCCCCGGACATCGCCGGGCGCGGCGTCGCCAACCCGATTGGCGCCATCTGGGCGGCCGCCCTGATGCTCGACCACCTCGGGCACCCCGCCCTGCAGGAGCGAATCGTCGCCGCCATCGAGCGCGTGCTCGGCGCAGGACGCGTCCGCACGCAGGACCTGGGCGGCCAGGCGGGCACGGCGGAGATGACCGCCGCCGTCCGCGCGGAGGTGTGACGCGCCGGGCGACACCGGGCGGCGGGGCAGGACGAACCGCCGGCCTGGCGGCTCAGCCGCGCCCCGCCAGTGCGAGGGTTGATGACGCTGGAGATCTGCAGGGCGGCCCGGCGGGTCGCCCTTACTCGTGCCGCAGCGCCTTGAGCGGATCGACGCCCGCCGCGCGGCGCGCGGGCAGGTAGCACGCCACGGCCGCCGCCGCGATGAGCACGAGCGAGGTGACGGCGTAGCTCGCGCCGTCGCGGGCGCTCACGCCCACCAGCTGGCTCGCAAGGAGCGGCGCGGCCACGAGCGCCGCCGCGAGGCCCAGCGCGACCCCGATCGCGGCCAGGCGGAGGCCTTCGCCCACGACGAGGCGCAGGATGTCGCCCCGGTGCGCGCCCAGCGCGACGCGCACGCCGATCTCGGGCGTTCGCTGGCTCACCGCGAACGCCAGCAGCCCGTAGAGCCCGACGGTCGCCAGCAGCAGCGCGAGCACGCCGAAGGCCCCGAGCAGCGTCGCGGCAAGCCTCGGAATGAACATCGCCAGGTCGCGGTGCTCGGCCATCGTCTGCACGTCGAACAGCGGCAGGTTCGGATCGAGCGACCGCACGACCTCGCGGATCGGGCCGGCCACCGCGATTGGATCGCCGGCCGTGCGGACCACGAGCGTCGTGTCCGGTCGGTACCACTGGTAGACCGGCAGGTACACAAACGAGACGGGCGGCGCGCCGACCGTCGTGTGGGTCACGTCGCGGACCACGCCGACCACCGTCGCCCACTCGCCGAGCCGCAGGCGCTTGCCCACCGGGTCCTGGCCCTTCCAGTACCGCTTCGCCATGGTCTCGTTGATCACGGCGACACGCGCACTGCCCTCCGTGTCGGTGGCTGCCAGCACGCGTCCGCCCAGCAGATCGATGCCCATCGTCTCGAAGTACCCCGGTGACACGCGGTCGTAGAAGACCGTGATCTCCTCGCCGGGCGCGGGCTCGTAGCCCTCGATCTCGGCCGACGTGTCGCTGCCGCCCCAGAGCTTGAGGGGGATGTCGCGCGCCAGGGCCGCCGACGTGACACCGGGAACGGCCGAGACGCGCTCCCGCAGCGCCTCGAAGAACGTCGTGCCGCGTGCCTGGTCGTAGCCGGCCGGCAGCAGATCGATCGAGGCGAGGAGCCCGTTCTCGAGATCGAACCCGACGTCGGCGTGCTGGGTGTTTTCGAGCGTGCGGACGAAGAGGCCGGCGCCCACCAGCAAAACCACCGACAGCGACACCTGCGCCACGACGAGCGTCGCGCGGATCCACGCGCGGCGCCGGCTGCCGATCGCGCCGAGCGTCTCCTTGAGCGAGGGCACCAGCTCGGGGCGCGAGGCCTGCAGCGCCGGCACGAGGCCGAACACGATGGTCGCGCCGAGCGCCAGCGTGACGCCGAAGAGGAAGACGCCCGGGCTGAGGCTCGCCTCGGTCACGATCGGCAGCGGTGTCGGCGGCACGAACGCGCCGGCCAGACGGCTCGTCCACGCGGCGATCGCCAGGCCGGCCGCGCCGCCGGCGAGCGCCAGCATCGCGCTCTCGGTCATCAGCTGCGCCACGATGCGGCGGCGGCTCGCGCCGAGCGCGAGGCGAACCGCCACCTCGCGCTGGCGGCCGGCGCCGCGCGCGAGGAGCAGGTTGGCCAGGTTGGCGCACGCGATCAGCAGGACGATGCCGACCACGGCCACGAGCAGGCCGAGGACGGGCGCCATGATGGCCGTTGCCGACGACGGATCGCGCCACAGCGGGTACAGGGCCACGCCGTAGTCCTCGTTAACGTCGGGATAGGCGGTGGCCAACTGCGCGGCCGCCACCGACAGGCCCGCCTGCGCCTCCGCGACGGTCGCCCCCGGCGCCAGCCGCGCCACCACGTCGAGCCACGCGTTGCCGCGCGCGGTCAGACGGTCGCCGGCCATGACGACCTCCTGCATCATCATCGGCACCCAGACGTCGATCTGCACCGCGGCCATCGCTCCGCGGAAGCCCTCCGGCGCCACGCCCACGATCGTGAACGGCCGGCCGTTGACCAAGATCGGCGATCCGACCACCGACGGATCGCCGCCGAAGCGGCGCTGCCAGTAGTCGTAGCTGAGTACCACGACCGGGCTCACGCCCGGCGCGCGGTCGTCGTCGGGCACGAGCGCCCGGCCGAGCGCCGCGAGTACGCCGACGACGTCGAAGAAGTCGGCCGACACGAGCTCGGCCCACGCGCGCTCGGGCTCGCCGGTCGTTCGGACGTTGATCGGCACGCCGCGGTGCGCGGTCATGCCGGCGATGCCGGCCGGCTTCGCGTCGCGCAGGTCGGTGAAGTTGGGCCACGAGATGCCGATACTGCGGCGCGTGCGCGTCGTGCCGTGCACCGACACGAGCCGATCGACGGCGGCCACGCCGGGCAGCGGCTTCATCAGGAGCGCCTCGACCCAGCTGAAGATGGTCGCGTTGGCGCCGACGCCCAATCCGAGGATCAGGATGGCCGTGGCCGTGAAGCCGGGGCACTTGGCGAGCATCCGGGCGCCGTATCGCACGTCGTTCATCAGCATCGGTTGACTCCAGCTTCGCATCCGCAGGGTGAGGGCGTCCGGCACGGTGCCCGCGGCGCGTCGCGTCAGCTCCGCGCCCGAGCGGGCGGTCGCCTTGTTGCTCGACCAGGAATGCCCACTGGTACCAGAGGTCGGTCGCCCACTGCCGGCGCCAGTCCTCGCCGCGGGGCCGGGGCACGACGAGCGCCACTAGGTCCACCAGGGCCAGGGCCAATCGCCGCGCGCGAGCGCCGGGCGTCGGCCGGTTGGCGTCCATCGTCATCCCATCGTCGTCTTTGCGTGTGCGGCGAGCGCCGCGAGCGGCACCGGGCGGAGGCTCTTGTAGCGCTTGAGGGCGTCGGCGAGCGCGTCGGCGCCGGCGCGGGTGAGCGCGAAGTAGCGCCGCGGTGGCCGTCTCTCCTTGTGAGCCACCTTCGCGTCTTCCCATTCCGACGTCAGATAACGCAGTCTCTCGAGCCGGTCGAGCGCCGGGTACACGGTGCCGCTCGTCAGGCCCGTGGCCCCCATGACGTCGAAGCCGAACCGGTTGCCGCGGGCCACCGCGTGCAGGATGGCGACGGTGCCGAACCGCAGGGCCGGGGGTGTGCGCACGGGTCCTCCTGGACGAGCCATCGGATCCCACTATATCTCGAAATCCGACATAGCCTCGACAGAGCCATAGACGAGATGCGGGCCGGGAAAGTTGCACGCGCGGGACGGCGGGGGGAGTGGACCAGGCGGCGGGCCGCCGGGCCACGGGGGCACCGGCGGCCCAGGGCGAGATCCTCGCCTAGCGGCTGAACGAGAACTGCACGAGGAGCGAGTCTTCCTTCATGGTGTTCGTGACGCTGGTGCCGGGCACCGCGCCGCTCGGGAACACCATCGGCCCCCCACCGCTGTTCTCGAACGCGTGGTAGTAGGCCAGGCTGACGCCCACGCGCGGCAGCGGCTCGAAGCCCACGCCCATCGTCAGGTGATGCTGCACGATGGCCGGCGCCGTCAGGTTGTACATGGCGTAATCGTTCGGCACCGGGTTGCCGGTGTAGTTGTAGCCGCCGCGCAACGCCAGGGTGGGCGTCAGCTTGTACTCGGCGCCGATCGCGACCACCTTGATGTTCGTCCAGCCGAACCCCTTCACCGCGCCCGTGGCGTCGTACCCCGAGTCCTTGAAGCCCGCGGTCTGGTCGTAGGTGATGTAGCGGAAGTCGGCCGCGAGCTTCAGCCGGTCGCTCGGCGTCAGCCCGAGCCCGGCGGCGTAGACGGCCGGAATGTTCAGCTTGAACTCGATCGCACGCGGCATCTGGTAGCTCGGCAGGTTCGGGTTCTCGTAGACCGACTGCCACTGGAACGGCTTGAAGTACTGCGGGCTCGTGTAGGACGCGCCCACGGTCACGACCGGGCTGGCCTTGTACAGCACGCCCGCCTGGAAGCCGAAGCCGAACACGCCGTCGGTCGCCGTGGCGCTGGAGTAGTACGCCCGATCGTCGGCCGTGTAGGGCGTCCCGTCGGGACCCGCGTCCACCGCCGGCGAGGCCGCGGGAAACGGATCCACGGCGAGCGTGGCCCAGTCCACGTTGCCGGCCAGACCGATGGTGACCTTGTCGTTCACCGCGAACGCCACGACCGGCGCGATCTTCAGCAGCTGGTAGTTGCTGAACACCTGGCCGAAGCCGCCGGGCCGCGCCGCCAGAATCGGGTTGGTCATCGAGACCGGGTAGTCCACGCCGAAGCCGCCGATGCCCAGGCCTCCGACGCCCACCGCCACCTTGCCGTCCTTGAGGCGCGTGCTCCAGGCGAAGGCCGGGATCGGTACGAACGCGCTCTTGCTGGTTGTCGACCCGGAATAGGGTCCGAAGACGCTCTCGACCCTGCGATCGGCCTTGAACATCTCGAAGCCGAGATCGACCCGCGGCTGCTCGAAGACGAGGATGCCGGCCGGGTTCAGGTAGATCGTGCCGAGCAGGTCGGCGGGGGCGGCGACGCCCGCGCCGCCCATGGCGGAGTTGATCGCGCCGATGCCGTGGAGGAAATGCCCGTCGGTCGCCTCGACCGGCGCGGCGGGCGCGATCGCGAGTGCCAGGACGACGACGAGGAATGCCGAGCGAGGAAGATGACGAGCCATGACGCCCCTTTCAAGCCAGCGAGGTGGGGCGGGCGCGATACGCGCACGCCCGACGGTCCGGCCTCTGAGAGCAGGGTGTGTTCCATTGGACGTAATGCACTGATAAGAAAGCAGTTACGTTTGGTGTTGCGGGCTGGGATCCACGACGAATGAAACGCAATGGTGCAACGTCGCGTTCTGGCTCGAAACGTCCTGTTCAGAAAAGGGGACGGGAGCTTTTTCCCAGGCTGTACGCTGGGGAAAAAGCTCCCGTCCCCATTTCTTCTCAGCGGTCGAGCCCGAGCTCGCGCATCTTGCGCCAGAGGGTGGTGCGGCTCATGCTGAGCTTGCGAGCGGTCTCCGCCCGCCTCCAGTGGCAGGCCTCGAGCGCTTCGCGAAGCTGCTCGTGTTCGGCGCTCTCGCCCGGCATCGCGCGCGGTCCCGCGGCCGGCGGTGCGGGCGCCGGGTCCGGGGCCGCAGGCGGGGCGGCGGCCTCCCACACGTCGGCGGGCAGGTCCTCGGGCAGGATCGTCTGCCCCTGCGCGACGGCGACCGCGTACTCGATCGCGTTCTCGAGCTCGCGCACGTTGCCGGGCCACGGGTGGCGCACGAGCACGCGCAGGATGTTGGGCGAGAAGCGCAGGGCGCGCTTGTGGCGCTCGGTCACGCGCGCGAGGATCGCCCGCGCGAGCGGCTCGATGTCCTCGTGGCGCTCGCGCAGCGGCGGAATCTCGATCGGGACGACGCGGAGGCGGTAGTAGAGGTCGTCGCGGAAGCGGCCGGCGGCCACGGCCCTGCCGAGGTCCACGTTGGTCGCCGCGATGATCCGCGCGTCGGTCGTGCGCGTCCGGCTCTCGCCGACGCGCTCGAAGGTGCGCTCCTGCAGCACGCGCAGCAGCTTCACCTGCAGGTGTAGGGGCAGGTCGCCGATCTCGTCGAGGAACAGCGTCCCGCCCGAGGCCAGCTCGAAGCGGCCCACGCGGTCGCGCACGGCGCCGGTGAAGGCGCCGCGCACGTGCCCGAACAGCTCCGGCTCGAGCAGGTCGCCCGGCAGCGCGGCGCAGTTGACCACGATGAACGGGCCGTTGCGGCGCGGCGAGTGGCTGTGGAGGGCGCGCGCCACCACCTCCTTGCCCGTGCCGCTCTCGCCGGTCAGGAGCACGGTCGCCTCGCTGTGCTCGAGGGACGAGATGAGGGCAAAGATCCGCGTCATGCGGGGCGAGTTCGCGACGACGCCCGCGAGGCCGCTCGGCGCGTGCACGCCGAGCTCGGGGTCGTCGCTGGCCGGCCGCATCACGACGATGTAGGCGATGCGCGGGTCGCACACGCCGTAGTGGCGGGGCCCGAGCGGCGCGACGGTCACCGACACGAGCCGCGGATCGAAGGGCGGCAGCGACAGCGCCGCCCGCCAGCCCTCGCGCCGCTCGCCCGCGGTGAGCGCGTGGCGCAGCGCGCCGTCCGCACCGAAGAACTCCGCGCCGAGCAGCGCTTCGATCGGACGGCCCTCGGCCGACTGCGACGCCCCCGGCCCGATGAACGTGTCCATCGACGCCGACGCGTAGATCACGTGCAGCCGGTCGTCCAGGCACAGGAACACCCGTCCGAGCGCCTCGAACGTAGTGCTCACGCCGGCCCAGGCGGCCCGCAGCGCCGGATCGTCCATTGGCGGGGTCGGCGTTGTCATCGACGTGGTCATCGTCCCAAGGTCACCCTGTTGCGCGGCACGAGACGAGCATTCTGTTCTCGTTTGCAGCCGGGGTGTGGGGCGGAGCCCCACGTGAGTCTAGAATCGCGCATCTGGCAGGGGGGAGGCAATGTGCCGCCCGGCGGGGCGAGCGCGCCGGCCCTCACCGCTCCAGCACGCCCCGCACCTTCCGGACCAGGGTCTCCACCGAGAACGGCTTCGGCAGGAAGTCCAGGCGGTCCTCCAGCACGCCGTGGTGCACGATGGCGTTCGCGGTGTACCCGGACATGTAGAGCGTGCGGAAGGTGAAGCCCAGCGCGGCCAGCCGCTCCACGAGCTGGCCGCCGCTCATCTCGGGCATCACGACGTCGGTGACGAGCAGGTCGAATGGCGCGGCCCGGCCGGTCACCAGCTCGATCGCGAGCGGGCCGGTATCGGCCTCGATCACCGTGTAGCCGTGCCGCTTGAGCACGGTCGCCGCGAACGCCCGCACGCCGGGGTCGTCCTCGACGAGCACGAGCGTCTCGTGGTGCCCGGCGGACGAGAGCGGCGACGGTTCGGCCGCCACCTCCTCCTCGTGGTCGGCGACGGGCAGGCAGATCGTGAAGGTGGCGCCCTGGCCCTCCTCGCTGTCCACCCAGATGGCGCCCCCGCTCTGCTGCACGATGCCGTAGACGGTCGCCAGGCCGAGGCCGGTGCCCCGGCCCTGCGCCTTGGTCGAGAAGAACGGCTCGAAGATGTGCGAGCGGGTGTGGTCGTCCATGCCGGTGCCGGTGTCGCGCACCGTGAGCTGCACGCCGGCCCCCGGCGGCGCGCCGACGCGCTCGGCGGTGGCCGCGTCGATCACGGCCGACCGGGTCTCGATCGTCAGGGTGCCGCCGGTCGGCATGGCGTCGCGCGCGTTGACGGCGAGGTCCATGAGGATCTGCTCGAGCTGGCCGGCGTCGGCCCGGATCCGCGGCAGGCCGGGCTCCAGGCGCGCGACGAGGCGCACGTCCTCCCCGATCACCCGGTCCAGCATGCTCTTGACGCGGCTGACGACCTCGTTCAGGTCGAGGATCCGGGGCGCGAGGATCTGCCGCCGGCTGAAGGCGAGCAGCTGCTGCGTGAGCGCGGCCGCGCTCTGTCCCGCCTCCCGGATCGCCAGGACGTCCGCCCGGCGGGGATCGTCCTCGGGCAGCGACTCGAGCAGCAGCTCGCCGTAGCCCAGGATCGCCGTCAGCAGGTTGTTGAAGTCGTGCGCGACGCCTCCGGCCAGCTGGCCGATGGCCTCCAGCTTCTGGGCCTGCCGCATGCGCTCGCCCAGGCGCTTGCGGTCCGTGACGTCCAGGACGAGGCCCTCGAGGGCGACCAGCCGGCCGTCGGGCGCGAAAACCGCGGCGCCCTGCTCCCAGACCCAGCGCTCCTCGCCGTCGCGGGTCGCGAGACGGTAGGTGATGCGGAACGGGCGGCGCTCGGCGACGGCCTCCTGCACGGCCGCCCAGACCGTCTCGCGGTCGTCGGGGTGGATGAGGCTCGCGTAGCGCACCGGGCCGCCCGCCAGGAACACCTGCGGCTCGTACCCGGTGAGCGCGCGCGCGCCCTGGGTGACGAGCTCCATCGTCCGTTCGCGGTCGTGGCGGCAGCGGTAGACCATGCCGGGCAGGTTGTCCATCAGCGTGGCGAGCGTGCGCTCGCTCTCGCGCCGCGCCGCCTCCGCCTCCCGGCGCCTGGACACGTCGTGCAGCACGCTGACGACGACCCCGCTGTCGCCCGCGCCGGCCGGCGTCGACGTGACGTCGAACCAGAGGATGGCGCCGTTCCGGGCGCGCAGCGGCCACTCGCCGCGGTAGCGGGTTCCGCGCTCGAACGCCGCCCGAACCGCGCGCCCCAGCATCTCGAAGGCGTCCGCGTCCGCGTAGAGCATGGCCGTCGACCGCCCGACGACCTCCTCGGGTGCGTACCCGAGCACCTCCCTCAGGGCGACGTTGGCGTAGCGGATGATCCGGTCCTCCAGGCTCACGATGCAGACCGGGTCTGAAATCGCGTCCAGCAGGGACACGTCGATCGGCAGCGACGGGTCGCGGCGGTCGCGGCGCGGGGAGGGAGGAGACATCGGTGTGCGAGCAGAGCCGAACCGGGCGCTCGCAGGCATGCTATGACGGCGACGTCCGGTCGATCAAGCGCGACCGGCGGAGGTCGGGCCGGCCGCCGGCCGCGCCCGGGACGCGGCCGGCGGCGGTCGTCGGCCCTCAGGCCGCGGACCTGCGAACCAGGTTGACGAGACCGACGAGCGCGAGCAGCACCGCCAGCACGCCGCCCACCCACAGGACGGCCCCGCTGGTCTCGACGAAGATCCACCAGCCCAGCAGCAGCGCGCACACGATGAGCAGGGCGCCCAGGGCCGTGCCGTTCCGCTCGCTCCCGGCCGCCCGCTGGATCGCGCTCCGGCGGTAGCCGTAGCTGCCGTAGATCACCAGCCCGATGGCCATCCAGACGATCAGCCGCAGCCAGGTATCGAGCGGCAGGCTCCACATGAGGTACGCACAGCTCAGGATGCCGAGCGCCGGGAGCAGCGGCGACCACGGCGTGCGGAAGGGTCGCGGCAGCTCGGGCCGCACGTGCCGCAGCACGATGATGCCCGCGCACACGATGACGAACGCGAAGAGGGTGCCGATGCTGACCAGCTCGCCGAGGATGGCGATCGGCACCAGTCCGGCGACGATGGCCACCAGCACGCCGGTGACGATCGTGGTGATGTACGGCGTGCGGAACCGCGGGTGGATCTTCGCGGCCCAGGGCGGCAGCAGGCCGTCGTGGGCCATGGTGTAGAAGATGCGCGGCTGCCCGAGCAGCATCACGAGGATCACGGAGCTCAGCCCCGCGATCGCGCCAATCTTGACGATGGGCGCCAGCCAGGTGAGCCCGATGGCGTCGATGCCCACCGCGATGGGATCGGGCACGTTCAGCTGCGTGTAGCTCACGATGCCGGTGAGCACGCCCGCGACCAGGATGTACAGGATCGTGCAGATGACGAGCGACCCCAGGATGCCGATCGGCATGTCGCGCTGCGGGTTCTTCGCCTCCTGCGCGGCGGTCGACACCGCGTCGAACCCGATGTAGGCGAAGAAGACCACGCCCGCGCCGCGCGCGATGCCGCTCCAGCCGAAGGTGCCCGGACCTGTCGCCGGCGGGATGAACGGGTGCCAGTTGGCCGGCCGGATGTAGGCGACGCCGGCGGCGATGAACAGAATCACCACCGCCACCTTGACCATGACGATGGCCGCGTTGGTGTCGGCCGACTCCTGGATGCCGATGACGAGCAGCACCGTCACGGCGAGGATGATCAGGATCGCGGGCAGGTTGACGATCGCCGTGACGTGCGGCAGCGACGCCGGGTCGATCCCCTGGCCCGCCAGCCGGGTCGTCACGTTGACGAGCGCCTCCCAGTGCCCGGCCGCCGTTTCCACCAGCACGGTGCCCGGCGCGGCCGTGACCGCGGGGGGCACCGTGATGCCGAAGTCGCGCAGGAAGCTGACCACGTAGCCCGACCAGCCGACGGCCACCGTGGCCGCCCCCATCGAGTACTCGAGGATCAGGTCCCATCCGATGATCCAGGCCACGAACTCGCCCAGCGTGGCGTAGCCGTAGGTGTAAGCGGAGCCCGCGATCGGGATCATCGACGCGAACTCCGAGTAGCAGAGACCGGCGAAGCCGCAGGCCAGGCCGGCCAGGACGAACGACAGGACGATCGCCGGGCCCGCGTACTGCGCGGCCGCGAGCCCGGTCAGCACGAAGATGCCGGCGCCGATGATGGCGCCGACACCCAGCGTCATCAGGTGAATCGGCCCGAGCACCCGTTTGAGCGCGTGGTCACCCGATTCGGCGGCTTCGGCCTTGAGGTGCTCGATCGACTTGATGGCGAGCAGAGACATCAGTGGGCCGGCTCCCCCCCGGCGATCCGCATCTTGTAGAACGACCGGTACATGAACGTGAGGGCGACGAGGAAGAAGACCGCCGCCAGCGACCGGCTGAGGGCCGGCCCCGTCTCGGAGGTCAGCTTCACGGCCAACTCGACGGCCAGCAGCCCGAAGAGCGTGGTGAACTTGATGATCGGGTTCATCGCGACCGACGAGGTGTCCTTGAACGGGTCTCCCACGGTGTCCTCGATGACCGTCGCTGCGTGGAGCTCGGTGCCCTTTTGCTGCAGCTCCACCTCGACGATCTTCTTGGCGTTGTCCCAGGCGCCGCCGGCGTTGGCCATGAAGATCGCCTGGAACAGGCCGAAGAGCGCGATCGAGATCAGGTAGCCGATGAAGAAGTACGGCTCCAGGAAGGAGAAGGCCAGCGTGGCGAAGAACACGGCGATGAAGATATTGAACATGCCCTTCTGCGCGTACTGGGTGCAGATGGCCACCACGCGCTTGCTGTCGGTCACCGACGCCTTGGTGACCCCCTCGAGGCGGATGTTGGCCTTGATGAACTCGACCGCTCGGTAGGCGCCGGTGGTCACGGCCTGCATCGACGCGCCGGTGAACCAGTAGATGACGCAGCCACCGGCGATCAGGCCGAGCAGGAAGGGCGCGTGCAGGATCGACATCTTCTCGATGTTCGCGGTGAGCCCGTCGGTGAGCAGCACCACGATCGAGAAGATCATCGTCGTGGCGCCCACCACCGCGGTGCCGATCAGCACCGGCTTCGCCGTCGCCTTGAAGGTGTTGCCCGCGCCGTCGTTCGCCTCGAGCAGATGCTTGGCCCGCGCGAAGTCCACGTCGAACCCGAAGTCCTTCTTGAGCTCGGCCTCGACGTCGGGGATCTGCTCGATCACCGACAGCTCGAACACCGACTGCGCG
This sequence comes from Acidobacteriota bacterium, assembly GCA_024641665.1. Classification (GTDB taxonomy): domain Bacteria; phylum Acidobacteriota; class Vicinamibacteria; order Vicinamibacterales; family JAHECP01; genus JAHECP01. The sequence goes on along the minus strand of JAHECP010000099.1, from coordinate 2,821 downwards.
TTGTCGGCCACCGGTCCGTAGGAGTCGACGGCGATCGTGACCGGCCCCATCCCGAGGAAGCCGAAGGCGACGAGCCCGAACGCGAAGACAGCCGGCGCCAGCATCAGCGCCGACAGCCCCAGCAGGCTCACCAGGTAGCCGATGCTCATGAGCAGCAGGATGCCGAGCCCGAGCCACAGCGCGCTGAAGTTGCCCGCCACGAAGCCCGACAGGATGCCGAGCGACGCGCCGCCCTCGCGCGTCGAGTTGAGGATCTCACGAACGTGGCGCGACTCGGTGGACGTGAACACCTTCACCAGCTCGGGGATGATCGCGCCGGCGAGCGTGCCGCACGTGATGATCGTCGAGAGCTTCCACCACATCGTGCCGTCACCGAGGCCGCCGATGAGCAGCCACGACACCAGGTAGGTCAGCGCCACGGACACGATCGAGGTGATCCACACGAGCGAGGTGAGCGGCGCCTCGAAGTTCATCTCGGCGGCGTCGCGGTAGCGCGCGCGTGTGATCTGGCCGTTGATCGTGTAGGCCAGCGCGCTCGCCACGAGCATCGCGACGCGCATGACGAAGATCCACACGAGCAGCTGCACCTGCACCGCCGGGTCGTGCACCGCGATCAGGATGAACACGATGAGCGCGACGCCGGTCACGCCGTAGGTCTCGAAGCCGTCGGCGCTCGGCCCGACCGAGTCGCCCGCGTTGTCGCCCGTGCAGTCCGCGATGACCCCCGGGTTGCGCGCGTCGTCCTCCTTGATGTTGAAGACGATCTTCATCAGGTCGGACCCGATGTCCGCGATCTTCGTGAAGATCCCGCCCGCGATGCGCAGCGCGGCCGCCGCCATCGACTCGCCGATCGCGAACCCGATGAAGCAGGCGCCCGCGTAGTCCGCCGGGATGAACAGCAGGATGCACAGCATCATGAACAGCTCGACGCTGATGAGCAGCATGCCGATGCTCATGCCCGCCTTCACGGGAATGAGATGCAACGGCAGCGGCCGCCCCTTCAGCGCCGCGAACGACATGCGCGAGTTCGCGTAGGTGTTCACGCGAATCCCGAACCAGGCGACGCCGTAGCTGCCGGCGATGCCGATGACGCTGAATACGAGGATGATGGCGACCTTCTCCGGCGCGTACCGCAGCAGCAGCCCGAAGTACAACAGGATGACGACGCCGATGAACCCTTCGAGAATCAGGATGAACTTGCCCTGGGTGATGAGATACGTCTTGCACGTCTCCCAGATGAGCTCCGACACCTCGCCCATCGACTTGTGCACCGGCAGCCGCTTGAGCTGTCCCAGGATCGCCAGGGCGAACCAGAGACCCGCCAGGCAGAACAGGAGACCGAACAAGAGCAGCGTCCAGCCGTCGACGCCGAAAAAGCTGACGGAATGGAGGTTCGGCAGCACGATCGAGGCCTCGCCGCCCTCCGCACCGGACTGCACCGGCGTGGCCCAGCCCGTTGAAGACCACCCCAACAGCCCAAGCGCCAGCGGCGCCACCTTCACGAAACGCCCCATGGGATCCCTCTCCTTCGTCGTGGGGTCCGCATCAGCGTGACCCGCCACCACCGGGCACCGTTGCGACCAGCAGCGCCGTGTCCGGCGGCAGCGAACGGTACAGCATCTCCGCGTCTTCCGGCGCCAGCACGACCCGCAGCCGCACCAGCTCGTCCGGATGCGCCCGGAGTGCCGCGCCCGCGTCGCGCCAGCGCGCACTCCACCAGGCCGAGAACCGCGACCAGCGACCGGCCTTCGCGTCCGCCTCGCGCGGACGGATCTCAATCGCCGGCCCGTCCCCGAAGCGGATATGGTATCGCAGAGGCACCGGATATGCCTCCTCCGGCGTTGGGGGCACCACCGGCGGGGCCTCGGCCCCGCTCGCGCCCACCGGCGGCGCCGTGACCACCGTCCGGTCGATCTCGCGCGGCGGATCCAGCCGGCCGCCCGTCCAGATGACGTCCTGCCAGGGCGCCGGCGCCGCGTGCCGGACCCACGCCCGGCGCGGCACGCCGACCGACAGGGCCAGCACGCGGTAGCGCCGCAACTCGGCGCCGCGCAGCATCAGCGTCAGGTCCATCGCCGACGGGTCGAGCACCAGGTAGAAGCTCTTGCCGGTCGCGAGCTCGACCAGCTTCTGGAGAACGACGGTGTCGCGGGCGAGCTGTGCCGCGTCGCGCGCCGGGGCCTGGGCGGCGCCGCCCGCGCCCGACAGGCACACGGCCAGCACGGCGGCCGTCCCCAGCCGCGCCACGACCGATCCCCGCGCGCGTCGAACGGGCGGCCTGCGATCGTCTGTCACGTCAGTAGATGTAGATGGGCGTGCCCACCGGCACCTGCGCCCAGAGCTTGCGCAGATCGTCGCGCCCGAGGCGGATGCAGCCGTGCGTCACGCTCCGCCCGAGCAGCCGCTCGTACAGGGTGCCGTGAATCATGTAGCCGTGGCCGAAGTAGAAGGCGTACTCGCCGAGCGTACCGGCCTCGAACCGCTCGGCCGCGTTCTTGGGAATGGGCTCGCCGTCCTCGACGAAGGCCCAGTCGGGCTTCTTCCAGATGGGGTTCTCGATCCGGATCAGCACCTGGAAGCGGCCGCGCGGCGTGTCGAACACCCACTCGCGCTTCCCGCCGTCCTCCTTGAGGACCATGCCGGACCCGGCCGAGCAGACCGCCGTGAGCAGCGTGTCGTCGTCTTTGCGCAGATAGAGCCGGTTGTTGGTCTGGTCCACGACGATGTAGATGCCGTGCGGCGCCAGGCGGGCGAGCCGCGTCTGGAGCGCGCGCTGCTGCGCGCGCAGCCGCGTGACCGTCCGGGCGTCGAGCGCCGCGCC
>JAHECP010000098.1 GCA_024641665.1 Acidobacteriota bacterium | reverse complement strand
GTCTGCCGTCAGCATGAACGTGATCTTGGGACGTCCTGTGCGCATGCTCGCCTCCTGATAGAGCTATACGCCCAGGCCCCGTTATTTATTTCACTTATATCTGAGACACTACACTAGCGCCTAGCCGTGAATTCCAGTCAGCGAGGTGCAATGCTGAGTTCGCGCAGCGGCAGGGGACCGTTAGGCAGTCGGTGACGGCATGATTGCGGCTACAGATCTCAGAGCGATTGCCCGAGCTAGGCTCCGAGATGCCAAAGTACTTCTTCGGCGGAACCGGATCGACGGGGCTGGCTACCTGTGTGGATATGCGGTGGAGCTCGCACTTAAGGCGCGAATCTGTCGGACTCTGAGGTGGAGTGGGTTCCCGGAGACATCAGCGGAATTCAAGGGTCTGCAGTCCGTTAAGACGCACGACCTTGAGATTCTGCTGCGGCTTTCCGGCGTAGAACCCAAGATCAAGACCAAGCACATGGCGGAGTGGTCTCTTGTTCTCGATTGGGACCCGGAGAAGCGGTACCAGACGATAGGGCAGACCACGAGGCAGGAGGCAGCGGACATGATCGCCTCCGCTACGAAGCTACTGAGCATCCTATGATCTCCACACCGCGACTGAGGAAGGCGATGCGTGAAATCGCAGCGAAAAAGGGCGACTTCACCTTGTTCGGCCTGTTCATGCGGGCTGACGCCCCTGGAACGTGGGACTTGGTTGTTTCCGCGCCCTGGCTCGAAGAAGGGAAACTAAGAGCACTAGGCGAGCTTACGGATCTACTGTCCAAGTCCATCGGCGAGCACGCGTTGAGGCAGTTGTCGCGAATTGTCACACTAAAATCAGACGATCCGGCGCTGAAGGCGGTGATCGCCGCCTTTTCAGTTGAGGACGGCGAAGTTCGAGTCCAGCGTTCCAATCTGTTCGGTCTGCAGATTGAGGACGGCATCATCATGCGGGCGAAGCGCGCCGCGTGAAGTGGGCGCAAGCGTTGATGGTTCACGATGCCCCCGAATCGGAGAGCCCATGACCAAAGCCGTTGCGGTTGGCGCGCTGGTCGTCCTCACCGCCTTCTCCGTCTCGGCACAGCAGGGATCGCTGCAGGATCCCCTGCTCGATCGCCTGGTCGGCACGTGGGTGCTCCGGGGCACGATCGAGGGAAGCCGGACGACGCAAGACGTCGACGCGAAGTGGGTCCTGGGGCACGGTTACGTGCAGCTCCACGAGGTGTCGCGCGAGAAGGGCACCGACGGACGGGCCGCGTACGAAGCCATCGTCTTCATCGGCTGGGACAAGGCCTCGGACTCGTACGCGTGCCTGTGGCTCGATACGACCGGCGGCGGCGGTCTTTCCGCGCAGGCCATCGGCCACGCGAAGCGCGCCGGCGACGAGATGGCCTTCCTGTTCAAGGCCGGCGACAACAGCGGCTTCCACACAAGGTTCGTGTACGACCGGACCGCCGACACGTGGCAGTGGCTGATGGACGGCGAGCAGGGCGGCAAGCTGCAGCCGTTCGCGCGGCTCACGCTCACGCGCAAGTAGAAGCACGCGCCACCGCGAGCGAGCGGCAAGGCGCGCCAGTCATGAAGCGGTCGTTCCTGGTCGCGGAGGACACCAGCGCGCGCCGCCGTTTGTTCCGAGCGCTCGGTGTCACCTGGCTCGCGACGCGGTATGCGTGGCTGAGCCCGCTCTTCTGGGGCGCGCTGGGACTGGCCATGGCCCTCGCGCGCCCAACGACCCGGGACGCCGCTGATGTGCTGCTGACGGGCGTGGGGTACGGCGCCGTGCTCTGCGCCGCCAACATCTTCCACAGCCTCGGGCACATCGTTGCAGGAGGGGCGGTGGGCTCGCCCGTGGAGGCTGTGCTCCTGACGTCAACGCGCGATGTGATCGTCTACCGCCAGCCGGGCGATGCCGCCGCGGCCCGCCGCCGGCTTGGCCGCGCGCTGGGCGGGCCCGCCGCCAACTTCGTCGTTGGCTGCGCCCTCGTCCTCGGCGCTCGATGGGCCGACCTCCCGTCGATGGCGATGGCCGGCTACATCAACGTGGGGATCGCCATGTGGACGCTCGTGCCGGTGCCGTCACTCGACGGATGGGTGATCTGGGGCGCCCTGACGCGCTCGAGCGGCCGGGGACAGGTCGGCGGCAGGACGTGAAGGGGCGTTTCGACCCTATTTCCCCCGGGTAAGGTGCGCGCGGATCCAGTCGGCGGGGACTCGGCGTGTCACCCGTTCACGAGCCGGTGCACGGCCTCCACGAACCGGTCGACGTCGGCCGGCCCGGTGGCCGTGGACAGGCAGCCGTGCAGCCGCGTTGTCAGGAAGAAGCCGTCGCACAGAAGCGCCAGCGACGCCACGTCCTCCCACTCGGCGTCGGCCGCGAGCGACGAGCGGTGATCGACGATCGCGCCCCGCGCGGCGCTGATCTTGAACAACGAGCCGGCGCCGGTCACCTGCAGCGGCCGCCCGTCGCACGCCTGGCGCAGCGCGGCGCGCACGCGGTCGCCCTCCGCGTTCAGCCGGTCCAACACCTCCGGCGTCAGCGCCTCGAGCGTCGCCTTCCCCGCCGCCATCGTCACGGGATTGGCCGTGAAGGTCCCCGCGTGCACGACGCGCGCGGGGTGGCCGGGCTCGGTCGCCGCCATGATCGCCGCGCGCCCCGCCACCGCGCCGACCGGGAACCCGCCGCCAATGAGCTTGCCGAGCGTCGTCAGGTCTGGCGTCACGCCGGCGAGCCCCTGCGCGCCGCGGTAGCCGAGGCGGAAGGAGATGATCTCGTCGAAGACGAGCACGATGCCGTGGCGGTCGCACAGGTCGCGCAGGCCCTGGAGGAAACCCGGCTTGGGCTGGACGAGGCCCATGCGGTTGGCGATCGGCTCGACGAGCAGGGCGGCGACGTCCCAGCCGTGCCGCTCGAGCAGGCGCGCCGTGGCGTCGAGATCGTTGTACGGCAGGACGAGCACGCGTCCGGCCGCGCCGGCGAGGCCGCCGGTGGCCGCGACCGGCTGGGGCGCCGACGCCGGCCCCATGCCGTCGCCCTGCGCGCCCACCGACCACTGCACGTCGTCCCAGCTCCCGTGGTAGCTGCCCTCGAACTTCGCGACGACGGCGCGGCCGGTGTGCGCGCGCGCGATGCGCGCGGCGAGCATGACCGCCTCGGTGCCCGAGTTGGTGAAGCGCACGCGCTCGGCCGACGGCAGGCGGCCGGCGATCGCGCGCGCCAGCTCGGTCTCGAGGCCGGTGGGCGCGTAGAAGACGGTGCCCTTCGACAGCCAGGCCGACGCGGCGGCGACCACGCGCGGATCGGCGTAGCCGAGCGGCAGGGCCGTCGCGTTGAACCAGAGGTCCACCAGGCTGCGGCCGTCGACATCGGTCACGCGTCCGCCCGCGCCGGACGCGACGAAGAGCGCGTGCGGCCGGCGCGCCACGGTGTCGCGCGTGGTGCCGCCGGGCAGGATGTCGGCCGCTTCGCGTGCGAGCCGCGCCGAGACGGGCGTCAGTCGGCGGTACCGGTCTTCGATCTCGGCGCGCCGCGCCTTGAGAACGTCATAGAAGGCGTCTCGCATCGCTACAAGGGACTCCGGCCCAGGGACACGATGAATTGCACGCCGGGCACGGTCTTCGTGCTGAGGCGATCGTCGTTGGTGAGGAAGAGGTCCGCGCCGGCCACCGCGGCGCAGGCGAGCTGGATGGCATCGGGCGGCCGGACGGTTCGATCGGCGCGGATCCGGGCGAAGTGCCGCGCCGCGACGGCGTCGAAGGCTACGATGCGCGCCGCCTGCTCGAGGGCGGCCGCGTAGCGGGCGGCCAGCTCCTCGTCGCCGGCTGCGACAGGCCTCACCAGCAGCTCGCCCAGCGTCAGCGCGGAGGTGACGAGCTCGTCGCCTCGTGCGAGCATGCGCTTGCGCAGGTCCACGACCCGCGCGGACAGGTCGCCGAAGTCCTCGAACAGGTAGACGAAGAGGTTCGTGTCCCAGAAGACCCGGCTCACGTCCACTCCTCCCGCAGCCGGCGGACGTAGCGGTCGGGATGCTCGCGGCCGGCGAGATGGCGGCCCGCGCCGCGGAGCGCCAGCAGCGGATCGACATGTTGGCCCGCAGGCCGCGAGTACTCCTCGTCGTACCAGCGGATCAGATCCCGATACGCCTCGGGCACAGCGTCGGGCTCCGGCCGCGTCGCCGCCCCCGCGCGTGCGGGATCGAAGGGATCGCCGGAACGAAAGAGACGCCGGCGGCTCTTCCCCGTGGCGAAGAGCCTGCGCGCCCGGTTCGGGCTTGGCGGACGGTTCGCGACCGCGTGGGAATAGATGTGCGGCTTCAGACCGGCGGGCAGCTGCCGCTGAAGCTGCGCGGCCCGCGCGACAATCTCCGCGACCAGGAAGTCGGCGCGCTCGGGGCACTCGCGGTGCAGGAGCGCCGTGGCCGTCCAGACGAGATCGGCGACCTTCCAGCGAACGGGCGTCACGGCACGCGGCATGATTCTCCTTCCGATCCGTTCATTAGAAGTATAAGAATTCTAGTAATTCTTGTCCACTCCCGATGGGCGTTTTGACCGCCTTCTGGATCATCGCGTGGATCACGCGATGCTGACGTGCGAGACCAGCGCGCCGATCGGTTGACAAGTGAGGCCCGCCTCGCGGTCGGCCACGTGTCGGGTCCGGACGCCGTCGAATCCAGGCGAATCGCCCTGGCAGAAGAACTTGTTCCCGGACCGGACGGCGGCAATAATGCGCGGGAGTGATGGGTGACTCCACGCGCGAACGGGGGCGCGCCGGGCGACTGACCAGCCATTGACGCCCTGCACCTGTGTCAGGTCAGGTGTCAAAGCTGATCGGTCAGGTTGCCGTGACACGCAAAGACTACCTGGTCGAGACAGTCTCGAGGAGGACGCATGAGAGCAGTCACATACACGGAATACGGTCCCCCGGATGTTCTTCGGCTCACGGAGGTGGCAAAGCCTGCCCCCAAGGACGATGAGGTCTTGATAAGAATTCGTGCGGCATCCGTGAATGCACTTGACTGGCGCCTCCTGAGGGGTAAGCCGCTGTTGGCCCGCCTGATGATGGGGGGGCTTCGCCAACCGAAGATGACACGACCCGGCCGGGACGTGGCCGGCCAGGTCGAAGCAGTTGGCAGGAACGTCACGCAGTTCAAACCAGGCGACGAGGTGTTCGGCGCGTGCCATGGGGCCTTTGCGGAGTATGCGTGTGTTACTGAAGACAAATTGGCACTGAAGCCGGCCAACATATCGTCTGAGGACGCCGCAGCCGTACCGGTGGCGGCCATCACCGCCCTTCAGGGTCTCCGTGACAAGGGACGCATCCAGCGAGACCAAAAGGTCCTGGTCGATGGCGCATCAGGTGGTGTGGGTACATTTGCGGTCCAGATTGCCAAATCGTTCGGGGCTGAAGTCACTGCCGTGTGCAGCACGAGGAATGTGGACACGGCGCGATCACTTCGCGCAGACCATGTCATTGACTACACTCGAGAGGATTTCACGCGGAGCGGGCAGCGTTACGACCTGATTATGGCTGCCAACGCACATCATTCGATTTTCGCTTACAGGCGTGCGCTCGGTGAGAACGGGATCTACGTCATGGCTGGAGGTGGTTGGGCTCAAATCCTCCAAGCTATGTTACTGGGACCGTTGCTTTCACTGATTGGGCGCAAGAAGATGCGTTTCTTCATGGCGAAGCTGGACAAGACGGACTTGACTCTTCTGAAAGACCTCCTTGCAGCCGGTAAGATTGTCTCCGTCATCGATAGACGTTACCCGTTGAGCGACGTGGCTGAAGCTCTCCGCTATCTCGAAGAAGGACATGCTCGAGGCAAAGTGGTCATAACGATGGAACATCGGAGCGGCGACGGATCGACCGGCGGTTGACGACCGATCGGCCCGGGAGCGGCGTCAGCGGCACGCCTCGGTGACGATCCTCCTGAATTCCTCGCGAGGGTTGATGCCCCCGGGGCTCTGCGTGAACACGAGCCCGAAGAGATCGTGCGCCGGATCGACCCACGCGTAGGTGCCGTCGGACCCGCTGTGCCAGTAGCCGCCGGCGGCGGCGGCGAACCAGCCGTAGCCGTACGAGCCGTCCTTGTCCGCGTTCGCGTGCGGCGCGGTCATTGCCGCGATCGACTCCGGCGTGAGGATCCGCGCGTCGCCGTAGGTGCCGCCGTTCAGGAACATCTGCAGGAACCGGCCGTAGTCCATCGCGGTCGAGATGAGGCCGCCCGAGGCGCGAATCACCGGGAAGTCGGGCGGGTCGTCCGGCACGAAGCCCTGCGTCCATTCGACCCTGCCGTCCACCTGCTTGCCGCGGTACACCGTGGCCATGCGCGCGAGCTTGGCCGGGTCCTCGTGGTCGAGCGAGTCGGTCATGCCCAGCGGATCGTAGATGCGCGCCTTCAGGAACGCCTCGAGGGACATGCCGGACGCCTGCTCGATGATCGCGCCGAGGGTGTTGAAGCCGGCGTTGCTGTAGCTGAAGGTGGCGCCGGGCGTCTCCACCGGCCCTTCCTCGCCGAACTTCGCCACCGCGCCCTGCAGCGTGGGCTTCTCGCCCGTCTTCTCCGTCTCGTCGAACGGATAGAAAATCGGGCCGATGCGCAGCCCCGAGGTGTGCGAGAGGAGCTCGGCGATCGTGATCTCGCGCGAGCGGTAGGTGTCGAACGACGGCAGGTACCGGCCCGCGCGGTCCTCCACCTTCAGCTTCCCGTCCTGCTGGAGGATCATCACGGCGGTCGCGACCACCGGCTTGGTGTTCGACGCCATGCGGAACAGCGTGTCCTTCTCCATCGGCAGGCGGTACCCGTGGTGCCGCCAGCCGAGCGCCTCGTGCAGCACGATCGTGCCGTGCCGCGCGACCATCAGCACCGCGCCGCGCAACTCGTCGCGCGCGACCGCCTGCCGGAACAGCTCGACGCCGCGGTCGAGCGCCGCCTGGTCCATCCCGGCCGACGAGGCGGGCCCGTAGGCCAGTCGCCGTCCCTCGCGCGCCGAGAGCGACAGGCCCGTGCAGAGGCCCGCACACACGAGCGCGAGCAGCACGAGGGCCGTCCGCACGCCACCACGGTGTCCCATGCGCGCTCCTTTCGTAAACCGCCGACCTGCCTTTGTAGCACAGGCCGGACGACGCGGGCTACCCGGCGTCACGCTGGACGGGTGGCTCCACGTGCATCAACCACGAAGGCCGCGAAGACCGCGAAGAGGGACCGTCACGCCGCGAACGTGTCCACGTACGGAAACCACGATGCCTCGAAGGGTACTGACGGCGACCGGCGGGCCCAGCGGGCCCGCCGGGGACGGGACGGAGGCGCGCAAGAGCGCGCTCCAGAGAACGGGACCGGCGCGTTCTTGCGCACCTCCGCCCCGTCTCCGGCCACCGGCCTGGCCAGAGGGACGACCATGGCCAGGCCGCGCAGGTCGCCGTCACGACTGATGGCACGAAGGAGCGTCACCGTGTGACACCCCTTCGTGATCTTCGTGCCCTTCGTGGTGACCGTACGTGATCTCGAATGCGGTGTGACAGCCGTCACGCACCGGCGAGCGCGGCGTCCCGGACACGGGCGCCGCGGTCGAGGCGCGCGGCGGCGAAGCGGTCGAGGGCGCGCAGCGCGCGGTCGGCGCTGCGGAAGGTGGGAATTCCGGCCTCCGCCAGGGCGTGCGCCATGGGGTCGTAGAGCGCGCCGGCGTCCACGACGGCCACCCAGGGCTTGACGATCTCCTGGCGGAGGCGGACGAGCCGTTGCACCACGGAGTCCGCGCGCGTCAGGTCCTCGCCGTGGCCCGGACCGGCGGCGAGCGTCGCGAGCGCGCCGGTCAGCGGCACGCAGCCGACGACGGCGAGATCCACGCCCGGGTCGTCCACGACGGCGCGCACCACCGCCTCGTACGGCGCGTCGCCGGCCATCGGCGTCAGGTCGAGGGGGTTGTGCAGGTCCACGACCGAGTCGATGCGCGCGCGCGCGAACACGTCGGCGAGCCGCGCGACGGTTCCGGGCGCGAATGCGGCGAGCTCGAGCGCGCCCAGGTTGTCGGCGATGGCCACGCATTCGAACCCGGCGTTCGACACCGCGGCCAGGCGCCGGCCGTCGAGCGGCGCGCGCCCCATCCGCGCGAACAGCCGCACGAGGTCCTCGAAGTCCTCCTGCGTGTCGGCGACGACCGCGCCGGCGGCCTCCGCCAGCCCGCGCGTCACGACGTAGTCGCCGGCAATCGACGCGGTGTGGCTGGCCGTCGCCTTCGCGCCGGCCGCCGTGCGCCCGGCGCGGTAGAGCACGACCGTGGCGCCGCGTCCGGCGATCCGCGCCACCGCCTCGAGCACGCGCCGGCCGTCGAGCGGCTTGAAGCCCTCGACGTACACCGCGTACACGTCGATCTCCTCGTCGTCCTGCAGGTACTCGAGGTACTCGCCGACGGTGAGGTCCATCTGGTTGCCGGTGCTGATCGTGTACTTCGGCCGGATGCCGGCGAACTTGCTGGCGCGCGCGACGGCGAACGCGCCGCTCTGCGACACCACCGCCACGCGCGACGTCGGGCCGCCGGCCGGCAGCTTGTACTCCGGGATGAACATCGTGTCGTAGCGGCCGGGCCGCGACTGGATGCCCAGGCAGTTGCCGCCGTTGATGAGCGGGCCCCGCCAGCTCGTCGCGCGCGACCGCGCCAGCGCCTCGTGCATCTCCCGCACGATCGCCTCGGTGCCCGCCTTCTCCTCCAGCCCGCCGGCAATCACGATCAGGCTCTCGGCCTTCTCCCGCGACACGACGTCGGTGATGATGCGCGGCACCTGCGCCGCCGACACCGCGAGCACGAACAGGTCCACCCGCTCGGGCAGCGACGCCACGTCGGCGACGCACCGGCAGCCCTCGATCTCCGTCGCGTTCGGCTTGACGACGTAGAGGCGCGAGCGGTCGAAGCCCTCGCGCAGCAGGTTGTTGAGGATGATGTGGCCGGGGTTGAGCTGCTCCGACACGCCGATGATGGCGGCCGAGCGCGGCTCGAGCAGCCGCTTCATCTTGGCGAGCGGCCGCGGCGCCGGCATCGGGGCGGCCGGACCGCCGAGCTTCACGAGCACGTCGAGCGCCACCGGGCCGGCCGGCGTGAGCGCCAGCGGGTTGATCTCGCACTCTGCGAGCGGCTCGGGCATCGCCGACTCGCCGAGCGCCACGAGCGGCGCGACCACGCGCTCGAGGCCCTCGACCGTGGCGCGACCCGGCAGGCCCCGCCAGCCGTCGAGCGCGAGACCGACGGCGCTCGCGCGCCGCAAGGCGTCCGCGCGCCGCGCGGCGTCGAGCGACGGCGAGAGCATCGCCACGCCGGCGCCCGGCTTGAAATTGCCCGCGAGGAACTCGGCGAAGACGCCGCCGGGGCCGACCGTCAGCACGGGACCGAACTCGCCGGTCCACCGCAGGCCGAGGAGCAGCTCGCCGCCGAGCTCGGCGTCGAACCTCACGAACTCGCACAGCAGGAAGCCGGCGATCGGGTACTCGCCGAGCCGCGTCTCCATCGCGCGCACGGCGTCGCCGACCGCGTCGGGGCGGTTGGCCACGATCGCGATGCCGCCGACGTCGCTCTTGTGCAGGATCTCGGGCGACAGGACCTTGACCACGACCTTGTCGCCGCCCAGCCGCGCGAGGTCCGCGCGGGCGGCCTCGGCGCTCGATCCAACGACGATCCGGCGCGGGGTGCGCACGCCGGCGGCGTCGAGCAGGTCGTAGCCCTCGTGCTCGAGCAGCACGTCGCGCGCCTCGCGCCGGGCCCGCGCCACCAGCGGCGCCAGCATCGCCGAGAGCGACGTCACGCGGCGGCCGCCTCCCGCCCGGCGTGGAACGCGTCGAGGTTCTGCCGCACCACCGGATCGCCCTTCGCGGCGAAGCGCGTCGAGATGAAGTGCTCCATGGTCTCCACCTTGAGCGGCAGCAGGCACGACGCCGCGCCGGCGATGACCATGTTCGACGCCCGGGCCGAGCCGGCCTTCCGCGCGAGGCGCTCGCTGTCGAGCAGGATGACGCGCGGCAGCCGCCGGATGTGGCCGACGAGCTCGTCCAGATCCGGGTAGTCGGGGATGTTCACCACCGGGTTGAGCGAGGTGATCACCGCACCCGACGGCGACAGGAACCGGAGGTAGCGCAGGCTCTCGAGCGGCTCCATGCTGAGCACGAGCGACGCGCGGCCCTGCGGGATCAGGTCGCTCGCCACCTCGTGGTCGGCCAGCCGCAGGTTCGCCAGCACGGCGCCGCCACGCTGCGACATCCCGTGCACCTCGGACTGCTTGACGTGCAGCCCCTCGCGCATCGCGCTCCACGCGATGATGGCCGACAGCGACAGCACGCCCTGCCCGCCGACGCCTGAAAGGATGATGTCGAAAGTCATAACAGGGCTCACGGCTAGAGGCTCACGGCTCAGGGGGCCTAGACCTGCACGGCCTCCGGGATCTTCTGCTTCTTCGTCTTCGCCGTCTCGAGGCACTCGCGCACGCCGATGACGACCGACAGGCCGCGGTGCTCGAGCTCGCGGCGGATGAGGTCGGCGATGGCGTCCACCTGCCGCGGGTGCGCCTGCACGACGTGCAGGTGATCCGGGTCCACGCCGAGGCCGCGCAAGAGCGGCTCGATGCGCGAGGAGGGCAGCAGCGTCGGCTGCCCGCCCGTCATGGCCACCACCTCGTTGTCGAGGATGACGAGCGTCATGTCGGTGTTGGCCGCCACGGCGTCCATGAGCGGCGTGAAGCCCGAGTGCAGGAACGTCGAGTCGCCGATGACCGCGACGACGGGATGGATGCCTGCGTCGGCGGCGCCCTTCGCCATGCCCACCGATGCCCCCATGCACACGCACGACTCGATGGCGTTGTAGGGCGGCAGCGCCCCGAGCGTGTAGCACCCGATGTCGGACATCACGACGCTCTCGGCGTAGCCGTCGAGCGCGCGGGTGATCGCCTGGAACATGTCGCAGTGCGGGCAGCCCTGGCAGAGCTGCGGCGGGCGGTTCGGCAACACGAAGCCGGGCAGCTCGACGCCGGGACGCGAGGCGAGGCCGAGCGCGTTCCGCACCAGGTCGGGGTTCAGCTCGCCGTCGGGTGGCAGGTGGCCCGACTCGCGCCCCCGGATCTCGACGGCGGGCGGGATCAGCCCGCGCAGCCGCCGCTCCACGTACGGGTAGCCGTCCTCGATCACGAGCAGCCGGCGCACGTGGCCCGCCAGCAGCCGCACGGCCTCGGCCGGCACCGGATAGGCGCCGATGTGGAGGTGCGAGGGCACGAACCCGAGGTCGTCCAGGTTCTCCAGGTAGTAGTTGCGCCCGATCCCCGCCGTGACGACGCCCAGCTCGCGGTCGTCGAGCGAGAGCACGTTGTGGCGGCTCGCCGCCGTGTACGCCCGGACCGCCTGCTGGCGGTCGAGGAGCGCGCGCCACTGGCGCCGCGCGTGGGCCGGGAGCAGGATCCACGACACGGGCGAGGCCGGCTTCCTGACCGGGTTCTCGTCGCGCGGGGGTGCCGCCGTGATCACGCCGCGGCTGTGCGCGAGGCGCGTCACCAGGCGCACCACGACGGGCACGCGGAAGCGCTCCGAGAGATCGAACGCCTCGCGCGTCATCTCGTAGGCCTCCTGGGCGTTGGCCGGCTCGAGGCAGATGACGCGGGCGAAGTCGGCGTAGTAGCGGCTGTCCTGCTCGTTCTGCGAGCTGTGCATGCCCGGGTCGTCGGCCACGGCGACGACCAGGCCGCCGTGCAGGTCGACGAGGGCCGAATTCATGAACGGATCGGCCGCGACGTTCAGGCCGACGTGCTTCATCGCCACCAGCGCGCGCCGCCCCGCGAACGCCACGCCGAGCGCGGCCTCGTAGGCGGTCTTCTCGTTGGCGGTCCATGACGCGAGCGGCGCGCCGTGACGGGCCGCGTGCACGCGCAGGTACTCCAGGATCTCCGTCGACGGGGTGCCCGGATACGCGTAGGCAGCCGTGATTCCCGCGTGAACGGCACCCAGGGCGACGGCTTCGTCCCCCAGCACCACCAGGTCGGCCATCGGATGCTCCTTCCAGACCAGAGCCGCGCGCCCGCCGGAGCGGTCGCGCTGCTGATGGGAGCAACATCCGTGCTCGATTTGCTGGCGGAGTAACCGCCGTCTTTCCATGAAGTTGGCCGGAATATCGAGGGTTCAACGCCGGGATTCCGGCAGGCGCGAGACGGCTGCCCGCCGGGACGGCCGGCGGGCTCGGCAGTGATAGGATGGCCGGCGACTTCGACATGGCCATCCGCACCCGCCCGTCGCTCACCACCCTGATCCTCACGGCGCTCGCCACGGGCCTCGCCGCGGGCGCCGTGGCGCCCGGCCCGGCCGCGCATCTCACCGTGGTGTCGCGGCTGTTCGTGCGCCTGCTGCAGATGCTGGTGGCGCCGCTCGTCTTCTCGACGCTCGCGGCGGCCATCGCCGCGACCGCTCGGGCAGCGGCGCTCCGCCGGATCGCCGTCGGCGCGCTCGTCTACTTCGTGGCGGCCACGCTCGTGGCGGCGCTCGTCGGGCTGGCCGCGGCCCACGCGCTCGCGCCGTTCGTACCCGTCGCGCCGCCCGCCGGCGTCGGCGCCGCGCCGCCGGCCGCTGCCGGCGCGCCGTCGTTCGCCGACACGCTGATCCCGTCGTCGATCGTGCAGGCGATGGCCGAGAACAACCTGCTCGCCGTCGTCTTCTTCACGGTGCTCTTCGCGCTGGCGGTGCGCGCGGTGGGCGACGAGGCGGGCGCGCCCCTGCGACGTCTGCTCGAGTCGCTGGCCGCCGTGATGCTGCGGCTCACCGCGGGCGTGATGTGGACCGCGCCCGTAGCCGTCTTCGCCGCGTCGGCCGCCGTGGTGGCGGGGAGCGGCGGCGCCGGCCTGCGCGCGTTCCTCGCCCTGCTCGTGGCCGGCTACGTCGCCATCCTCGGCTTCGGCGTCCTGCTGCTCGTCGCGTCGAGCCAGGTGGGACGGTTCGGGGCGGCCGGCTTCGTGCGCGCCCTGGCCAGCCCGCTCGTGCTCGCCTTCTCGACCGCGAGCGGCGCCGCCGCGCTGCCCGGGGCGATGGAGGCGCTCGAGCGCTGGGGCGCGTCGCGCCGGTCGATCTCGTTCGTGCTGCCGCTCGGCTACAGCTTCAACCTGACGGGCACGGCGGTCTACCTGCCGCTCGTCACGCTGTTCTGGGCGAAGCTGAACGGCGTCGCGCTCGGCTGGGCCGACCAGGCGATGCTCGTCGCCACGGTGCTGCTCGTCGTGCGGGGCCTGCCGCCCGTCCCGCGCGCGCTGTTCCTGGTGTGGGGCAGCATCCTCACCCAGCTCCAC
Source organism: Acidobacteriota bacterium (assembly GCA_024641665.1). Classification (GTDB taxonomy): domain Bacteria; phylum Acidobacteriota; class Vicinamibacteria; order Vicinamibacterales; family JAHECP01; genus JAHECP01. The sequence goes on along the minus strand of JAHECP010000098.1, from coordinate 6,094 downwards.
CTGCCGCCCGAAGGGCTGGTGATCATGCTCGGCATCGATCCGCTCCTGGACATGGCCCGCACGGTCGTCAACGTCGGGGGCAACTGTCTGGCGGTGGCGACGCTCGCCCGGCTCGACCGCGGCGACGCAGCCGCGGCCGGCACGGGAATTGGGTAGTATGGAAGGAGCACCACGGTTTCCAGCTCGACCGTCCTCGAAGGGAGGCACTGCATGCCGTTTCTCGCGCCCATCCTCGCCGCGACGCTGGCCCTGGCGCTCCCCGCGCAGGAGCCGCCGCCGCCGACGATCCAGAGCCTGTTCGAGAGCGGGCAGTACGCCCAGCTCATCGACCGGGTCCACGCGGAGGAGGCGCCGTCGCCTCAGGACCTGTACCTGGCCGGCCAGAGCGCGCGCAAGCTGGACCCGCCCGACGTCGAGCAGGCCCGCAACTGGTTCAGCCGGCTCGGCGGCAAGGACACCGACGCGTGGACGTTCGTCGGGCGGTCGGCGACCGCCGTCGTGGACGGCAACACCGGCCAGGCGATTGCCGACGGGCGGAAGGCGGTCGCCCTCGCGCCCGGCAGCTTCTACGCGCAGTACCAGCTGGGTCTCTCGTACGCCGAGGCGAAGGACTTCCGCAACGGCGCCGCCACGCTCGAGAAAGCGACGACGATCGATCCGTCGTTCGCCTACGCGCAGTACTACGCGGGGCTGGAGTACTACCAGATGAAGCGCGTCGACAAGATGGCGACGTTCTTCGAGCGCTTCCTGAAGCTCGCGCCGAACGCGCCCGAGCGCCCGGCGATCGAGTCGCTGATGCGGAGCATCCGGGGAAAGTAGACCGAATGTCGAATGTCGAATGCTGAATGTCGAATGCGGGCAAGGCGGGCCGGCTCAAGGCTGACGCCTCACGGCTCACGAAAGAGCGCGCACAGCCCACGCGGATCTGCCGTCAGCCGTAAGCCGGCGTGAGCCATGGGCCTTGAGGCGTGAGCCGGCTAGAAGATCTGCCCGAACGAGAAGTACCACCGGCCGCTCGGCGTGCCGGGCTTGCGTGACAGCGGCACGCCGAAGTCGACGCGCAGCAGCGCGAACGGCGTGTCGAGGCGGAGGCCGACACCGACGCCCACCTTCAGCTGGCCGAGCGAGAGTTCGCCAAGACCCGGGAACACGTTGCCGGCGTCCATGAACCCCACGGCGCGCACCCAGCGATACACCGGGAAGCGCGCCTCCTGGTTGACCACCAGCATCGCGTCGCCGCCGGTCGGATCGCCGAAGTAGCCCACCGGCCCCAGCCCGTCCTGGGCGTAGCCCCGCACGGTCGTCCCGCCGCCGGCGTAGAACCGCTCGCTCGGAATCAGGTCCTGCCCGAGGCCGTGGCCGGCGCCGAAGCGCACGGCGGAGGCCAGCGTGACGGGCCCGACCTCGTGGAAGTAGTACTGCTGCGCGAGGTACTTCACGAAGCGCAGGTCCGACCCGAGCGCGCTCGCCGCGTACTCGAAGTTCGACGCGTGGAACCAGCCGCCGGTCGGGTTGAACGGGTCGGTCCGGGTGTCCACCACAGCCGCCGCGTTCAGCCGCGCGATGTTCACGGTGAAGTTCAACGCCAGCGGGTCGCTCGGGTCCGCCTCGGGGTCGAAGGTGTGGTCGCGCTCGAAGCGGTAGCCGTAGGTCACCTTCAGGTCGCGGAGGAGCTGGAGCTGCTGCTCGGCGGACAGGATGCTCTTGTCCGCCAGGAACGGCAGCGCGCCCTCGCTGTTCAAGGTCTGGCGCGAGCGCGTGAGGAAGATGTTCGTCTTGACCGGGAGCCCGATGAGGCGCGGCATCGTCACGAACGCGCGCGCGAGCTTGACGGTCTTCTGGTAGCTGCCGGTCACGCCGGCGCCGATGGCGCGGCCGAACAGGTTGCGCTGCTGGAGGTCGACGAGCACGCCCGGCGACAGGTCGCGGCCGATTCCCGACGGCGCCACCTGGTCGTCGAGCCGGAAGCCGTAGCGCAGCCGCCAGGGCGGCCATTCCTGCAGCGCGACCTCCGCGCGCACGGGCTGGCGGGTCACGCCGCCGGCGCTCGTGGCCTCGCCGGCCGGCGCGAACTCGATGTCGGCGCTCCGGAACACCCCCGTGTCGTAGAGCCGCTTGCGCGCCTGGTACCACGATTCGGGGTCGACGGGCTGGCCCGACTTCGCCGCGAGCGCGCGGTCCACGACGCTGCGGCTGGTGCCCTGTGCGCCTTCGACGCTGACGCCGGCCAGCACGCGCTGCGGTCCCTCTTGCACGTCGAGAGCCAGCGCCACCTCGGCCGTCTCGCGCGTGACGCCGGGCGTGACGACGACGCGCGCCGAGGCGAACCCGTCGCGGCGGTACGCCTGCTCGACGCGCTGCCGCCCGTCCTCGACCCGCGCGGGGACGTACGGCGCGCCGGCCGCGACGCCGAACGCCTGAAGGACGGCGGCGTCGGTGAGCCCGTGCGCACCCTCGACGCGGACCCCGGCCACGTGGAAGAGCGGTCCCTCGTCGATGGCCACGGGGAGCGTCGCCGTCCCGCCGTCGAACTCGGGCGCGCCGATGCGCACCGTCGCGTCGAGGAGGCCTTCGCTGCCGTAGAGCGCGGTCAGCGCGGACTCGGCCTTCGAGGGATCGAGCCACGCCGCGATCTCCAGATCCTGCGCACGCAGCGCCGCGCGGAGCTGGTCCACGGTCATCCGCGCGTTGCCGCGAAACGCGATCCGGCGGGTCGCGCTCTGCGGGCCCGGATCGATGCGGAGCACGATCGTCTTCTGGACGTCGGCGTCCGCGCCGCTGCGCTGCACGCGACCGTTCACGGCCGCGCGCAGGTAGCCGTCGCCCGCGAGCGTCGTCCTCACCTGCGCCTGCAGATCCTCGACCAGGAAGCCGTCGAACACGGCGCCCGCCCAGCGCTCGCGCAGCTGGTCGCGCACCTGGGCCGGCAGGTCGTAGCCCTCGACCACGAGCTCCGTCTTCGGGCCACGCGCGATGTCGTAGGTCAGGGTCCCCTGCCCGTCGCCGCCCTCGGCGCGGGACGCGTTCACCTTGGCCTCGAGGTAGCCGCGGTCGTAGTAGAAACGTTGGAGTCGGTCGCGATCCTCCTGCCACTTGAAGAAGTCGAACCGGTCGCCGGCGTCGACGTCGAGCCGGGACCGGAGCTCGCGCTCGTCGAAGCCGGGCGAGCCGGTGATCCGCACGGCGGCCACCCGCGCCGCACCCGCGCGGGGGGCCTCGCGCGCGCGCGTCGCCCCGCCGCCGAACGTCAGCTGGTGGAACGCCTCGTACGACCGGCTGCCGTCGTCGAGGGACACGCCGCGCAGCTCCAGGCCGGGGACGGGACGGTAGATCGCGATCCAGGTGAGGCCGCCGCTCTGGCGCAGGCTCTGCGACAGGACGATCTCGACCTGGCGGCTGAGCCTCTTGGTGATCGTCAGGCGCGTCGCCGGGTCGGTTTCCGAGGCCACCAGGCTCGGGTCGGTGGTGAACTCGTCGGTGGGTTCTCCACGGGCGAGCCGCACGGTGTCCACGCCGACCGCGCGGCCGGCGAAGCCGAGGAGGTCGCCCGACAGGAGGCTCAGCGCCTGGTCGCGCGCCGCGGCTGTCTGCTCGGCACCGGCATCGGCGAGCGTCCGGCCCGTCACCAGGAGCGAGACGATGTCGCCCTGGCTGAGCGTGCCGTCGTCCGAGGAGAGGTTCGCCTTGATGGCGTCGGGCGTGCCGGTGACGTTCAGCGTGATGTCGTACGAGGCGACGCGCGTCTGGGCGCTGAAGTCCACGTCGGGCTTGATGCCGTTCGGGTCCACGAAGTCCACCGTGCCGCGCTGCACGCGGTACGTGTTGCCGCCGAGGAAGATCTGGCCGCCTTCGCGCAGCGTGGCACGCCCGCCGAGCGCCGGCCGTCCCAGCGTGCCGCCGACGCGCAGGTCGGCGCCGAGCCTCACCTGCCCGTAGTTGTCGTTGACGACGATGTCCGACGCGGTCACCACCGCCACGTCGAGCCGAATGCGGTCGAGCGCCGACGCCTCGCCGGCCGCCGCCGGCAGGTAGCTGCCCGCCTGCAGCAGATCGAGCACGCGCGAGGTGAGGACGATGGGATTGCGGTAGGCGCCGCGCTGGATCGTCACCTTGCCGCCGATCGTCATCGCGGCATCGGCCCCCACGTCGAGCTTCAGGTCCGCGTCGACCTCGGTGCGGAGCCCCTCGGGCACGTCGAGCGCGATGCGCCGCCCGATGAGCGTCAGCGCGCCGCCGACGAGCGTGAGCCCGTCGTGCTGCAGCTCGCCTTGAATCTGGATCAGGCCCCCGTTGGCGTTGCCGCCGAGGTCGCCGACGACGATCCGGTCGCGAGCGAGCGCGATCGTGCCGGCGAGGTCGGTCACGGCGACGCGCGGGCTGCGCAGGCGCAGCTCGCCGCCGGCGAGCGCGATCCGGCCGTCGAGGTCGGGGTCGTCCACCGGGCCGCGCACGCGGACGTCCACGTCGGCGGTGCCCGCGGTCGCCGCGCCGGGCAGGAACGCCGAGAGCACGCGCAGGTCCGACGTGCCCTTGACCGTCAGGTCGAGCTGCCGATCGGCGAGGCCCGCGCCGCCGCTGACGGTGAGGCTGGTCCCGGCCCCGGTCCACGTCCAGTCGGTCACCGTCACCCGGCCGTCCCTGATCGTCAGCCGCGTCGGCCGCGCCTCCCTGATCGGCACGCGCGCCGCCGAGAGCGACAGGCGGTCGAACACCAGCTCGCCGCCGATCGCGTCGAGCGCGGGTCGGTCCGCCTCGAGCGTCAGTGACGCGGCCGCCGAGACGTCGAGCTGCGCGAGCGTGTCGGCCGGCCCCCACGGCTCGAGCGCCGCGCGCGTAATCGGCTCCACGCGGGCCAAGAGCCGCGCCGTGCCGTCGCCCTCGGGCAGCGACGCGACGTAATCCGCCGGCAGCCAGCGCGCGAACAGGCTCGCAGGGAGACGCCCGGAACCGACGAGCACCGCGCCCTGCCAGACGCCACGGAGGCCGGTCAGCTCGAGGACACCCGCGCGGTAGACCGCCGTCAGGCCGAGCGCGGCGGCGGCCGGCAGGCCGGCCGCTGCGAAACGCCCGTCCTCGAGCCGGAGATTGCCGGTGACGTCGGGCCGATCGAGCGAGCCGGTCGCCGTCACCTTCAGCGTCAGCGCCCCCGACGCCTCGATCCCCTCGCGATCGGTCGCCCCCGGCACGAACGGCAGGAGGTCCTTCACGTCGCCGTCGAGCGCGAGGTCGAGGCGGCCGTCCGACGTGCCGCGCGCCAGCCGGCCCGACAGGGTGATCGACGTCCCGCCCGCGCGCAGCGCGATCCGGCCGGCGGTGAACGCGCCGTTCCGGTAGGCGATCGTGGCCGGCTGCAGCAGCGCGATGGTGCCCGCTTCGTGCGTCGCCTCGAACCGCCGCACGTCGATCTCGGCGGTGGCCGCGTCGAGGCGCTCGAGGTACCCCGAGGCCGTCCCGGAGAGCGCGAGCACGCCCGCCAAATGCGCCGCATTGGATCCGAGGACCCGGGACAGCCGCGCCAGATCCAGGTCGGCGACCTCGCCGCGGAGCGTGAACAGGTGCGGCGCCGGAATCGAGATGGTGCCGTGCGCGCTCGTGCGCAGGTCCGTCGCCAGGGCGTCGACGGTCGCCGAGCCGCGGTCGAGCGACACGTCGACGCGGCCGGGCCCGACCTCCGCGCCGTCCCATGCGAGCCGGTGCACCGTCACGGCGCCCGTCCCCGACGGCCGGTCCAGCTCACCCCCGCCCTCGAAACGCAGGTCCAGGGACGCCTCGAGGGGCAGCGCGCCGCCGCCGCCCTCGGCGCCGGGCACGGGCCGCACGGCGAGGTTCGTGCCGTCCATCTTCAGGGTGTAGCGCCGGTCCTCGAGCCCATAGGTGCCGCTGGCGGCGAGCCGGCCGCCGCCGGGCTGCGTCAGCTCGAGGGACTCGACGGTCAGCGTGGCGCCGTCGAGCCGCGCCCAGACGCGCACCGAGGCGGCGTGCTGGCCGGCGGCGTCGAGATCGATCGCGGCGAGCGTCGCGTCGATTCGCGGAGCCCCGAACGTGCCACCGAGCCGGGCCGAGACCGTGGCCGCGCCGGACGGCCGCCAGCGCG
>JAHECP010000295.1 GCA_024641665.1 Acidobacteriota bacterium | reverse complement strand
CCGCGTTCACGTTGAGGAGCCCGCCGTCAATCGACGCGCCGATGCTGGCGACAATCGGCACGTAGCCGCGCGCGCACAGGTCCACGAGGAGGGCGGGCGGGCCGGCCGCGACGGGCGCGCCGACCAGGCCGAGGTCGACGACGACGCCCGAGGCGCTGCGGTGCGGTCGGGCGCGCTCGGCGAGGCCGATGAACGCGTCGGCGCCGGTCAGGCCGACCGCGCGGCCGCCGGCCGCGGCCACCGCGGCCACCAGGCGCGTGTTCACGAGGCCCGCGAGCACCGAGACGACCACCTCGAGCGTCGGCTCGTCGGTCACGCGCAGGCCGTCCACGGCCCGCCGGGTGAGACCGCGCGCGGCCAGCGCCCGGTCGATCGCGCGGCCGCCGCCGTGCACGACGACGAGCGGGCCGGCGGCGGCGAGACGGCAGATCTCGGAGGCCGCGTGCCGGAGGCCTTCCGGCTGCTCGACCAGCTCGCCGCCGATCTTGAGGACGGTCGGGGCGATCATCAGTCGAGGCCCGCGCGCTCGTCGAGGCCGAACGCGAGGTTGAAGTTCTGCACCGCCTGGCCGGCGGCGCCTTTGACCAGGTTGTCGAGACAGGCGACGATGACCACCCGGCCCGACGGCTCGTCCACCTTCCAGCCGAGATCGCAGAAGTTGGTGTGGACGACGTGCTTGATCTCGGGGAGCGCCTCGCCGGTCAGCCGCACGAACGGGGCGCCGGTGTAGGCCGTCTGGTAGGCCGCCGCCACCGCGGCGGCGCCGGCGCCGGGCCGCAGCCGGGCGTAGATCGTCTCGAGGATGCCCCGGTCGAGCGGCACGAGGTGCGGCACGAAGGTGACGCCGAAGCCGAGGCGTTCGGCGATCTCGGCCCCGTGGCGGTGCGCGAACACGCCGTACGCGCCGACGTTGCCGTGGCATTCGGAGAAATGCGTGCGCTCGCTCGGCGTCCTGCCGGCGCCCGACACGCCCGATTTGGCGTCGATGACGACGTCGCCGTCCGGCCTGAGCAGGCCGGCCTCGGCGAGCGGGCGCAGCGCCAGGAGCGCCGCGGTAGGGTAGCATCCGGGGCAGGCGACGAGCCGGGCGGTGCGGACGGCCTCGCGGTCGAGCTCGGGCAGGCCGTAGACGACGCCGCTGGGCGGTTCGGGCGAGTGGGGGTACCATCGCTGGCGCGCGGCGGCGTCGCGCAGGCGGAAGGCGCCCGACAGGTCGAACACGCGGCGGCCGGCGGTCACGAGGGCCGGCGCGATGGTGGCGGCGGCCTCCTCGGGGACGGCCAGAAAGACGACGTCGGTCTCGGCGGCGAGGCGGTCGGGGTCGAGCGGGGCGAGGTCGCCGGACCAGACGCGGGCCAGGGCGGGCGACGGCCGGCGGGGACCGGCGGCCGTCGAGCCCATGGCGAGCCGGAGATCGGCGGCGGGGTGGCGGGCGAGGCGGCGCACGAGCTCCTGCCCGGCGTAGCCGGTGGCGCCGGCGACGCCGACCCGCGCCGTTGGATAACTATGCATTACTCTGTGTATTTATGCATGAGCGGCGGCGGATGTCAAGAGCGCGGGCGGCGGGGCGGGGCCGCGGCCGGGCGGCACGGCGCCGGGCCGGGGGACCCTGTTGTATGATTATTCAATCTGGTGCATACTTATGAAAGCCTATCGGCAGTCGATCGTGCTGGACCTCGTGGATCGCGAGGCGATCTCGAGTCAGGAGCAATTGCGCCGCCGCCTGCACGCGCGCGGCGTCGCCGTCACCCAGGCCACGCTCTCGCGCGACATCAAGGAGCTCGGCCTGGTCAAGCGCGCCGCCGACGGGGCCTACTCCCGGCCCGGTCCCGGCGCCGCCGCCGGCGTCGTCCGCGACACGCAGCTCCGGCGCGCCGTCGCCGAGTACCTCCGGCGCATCACCCGCGTGCAGCAGCTGCTCGTGCTGCGCACCGACCCCGGCCAGGCCCAGCCGCTCGCGGTGGCCATCGACCGGGCGCTGCTCCCCGAGGTCGTCGGCACGATCGGCGGCGACGACACCGTGCTGCTCGTCACGCCCGACGGGCGCCGGGCCCGGACCCTGGCCCGGCGGCTCGAAGTCTGGGCCAAGGGACGCGGCTGACCGGGGAAAGCGAGGACGAATCGATGAAACGGATCGTGTTGGCGTACTCGGGCGGGCTGGACACCTCGGTGGCCATCCCCTGGCTGGCGGAGCAGTACGGCGCGGAGATCGTCGCCGTGACCCTGGACCTCGGGCAGGGCAAGGAGCTCAGCGACGTGCGCGAGCGCGCGCTCGCCGTGGGCGCCGTCCGCGCCCACGTCGTGGACGTGCGCGAGGAGTTCGCCCGCGACTTCATCCTGCCCGCCCTCCAGGCCGGCGCCATCTACGAGGAGCGCTACCCGCTCGCCACCGCGCTCGGCCGGCCGCTCATCGCCCGCAAGCTCGTCGAGATCGCCGCGATCGAGGGCGCCACCGCCATCGCCCACGGCTGCACCGGCAAGGGCAACGACCAGGTCCGCCTCGACGTCTCCGCCCGCGCCATGCAGCCCGACATCGAGGTGATCGCCCCCGCCCGCGAGTGGGGCATGAGCCGGCCCGAGGAGATCGAGTACGCCCGGGCGCGCGGCATCCCCGTCCCGGCCACCGTCGACAGCCCGTACAGCACCGACGCCAACCTCTGGGGCCGGTCGATCGAGTGCGGCGTGCTCGAGGATCCCTGGGCCGAGCCGCCCGACGACATCTACACCCTCACCAGGTCGCCCGCCGCCTGCCCCGACCTCCCGGCCTACGTCGAGATCGAGTTCGAGGCCGGCGTCCCCGTGGCCGTCAACGGCGTCGCCATGCCGCTCGTCGAGCTCATCGGCTCGCTCGAGACCATCGCCGGCGCCCACGGCGTCGGCCGCGTCGACATGGTCGAGAACCGCCTGGTCGGCATCAAGTCCCGCGAGATCTACGAGGCGCCCGCCGCCGTCGTCCTCCACGCCGCGCACCGCGAGCTCGAGGGCTTCGTGATCGCCCGCGACCTCGAGCGCCTGAAGCGCGACCTCGGCCGCACCTACGCCGATCTGGTCTACAACGGCCTGTGGTTCTCCCCGACCCGCGACGCCATCGACGCCTTCGTCGCCAAGGTGCAGGAGCGGGTCACCGGCACCGTCCGCCTCAAGCTCTTCAAGGGCGTGTGCCAGGTCGTCGGCCGGACCTCGCCCTTCGCGCTCTACGACCACGGCCTGGCCACCTACGACGCCGGCGACCTGTTCGACCACCGCGCCGCCGTCGGCTTCATCAAGATCTGGGGCCTGCCGATCGAGACGATGACGCGGAAGGCGGCTCGAATGTCGAATGCTGAATGTTGAATGCTGAATGCTGAAGTGTCGAATGTCGAATGCTGAATGTCGAATCCTGAATTGACACGCCGTCGCAGCGTGACGCAGGCTCTACTTCAACATTCAGCATTCAACATTCAGCATTCGGAACGATCATGCCCCCCCTCTGGTCCGGCCGCTTCGACGTCGATCCCGACAAGGACGTCTTCGCCTTCGGCAAGTCGTTGGGCTTCGACCGCCGTCTGTTCGAGGACGACGTGACGGGGAGCCTCGCCTGGGCGGAGGCGCTCGTGCGCGCCGGGGTGCTGTCGGCGGCCGACGCCGCGGCCATCGCCAGCGCGCTCGAGGAGATCAGGGAACAGGGCCTCTGGGAGCCGGCGTTCTTCGACGGCGCCGAGGACGAGGACGTGCACGCGCTCGTCGAGCGCAAGCTCGTCGAACGGATCGGCGACGCGGGCCGTCGGCTGCACACCGGCCGGTCGCGCAACGAGCAGGTGTCGGTCGACCTGCGGCTCTACCTCAAGCGCCGCGTCCCGGCGCTGCAGGCCGCGGTCGCGCGTCTGGTCGCCGCGCTCGCCGACCGGGCCGAGGCGGCCGGCGACGCGCTGATGCCCGCCTACACGCACCTCCGGCGGGCGCAGCCGGTGCTCGTCGCGCACTTCTTCTTGGCCCATGCCGCCGCGTGCCGGCGCGACCACGCCCGGCTCGCCGCCGTCCTCGGCGAGGCCGACGAGCTGCCGCTCGGCTCGGGCGCCGTCGCCGGCACGAGCTACGCCATCGACACCGCGTGGCTCGCCCGGCGCCTCGGCTTCTCGGCCGTCGTCGCCAACAGCATGGACGCGGCCGGCGACCGCGACTTCGTGTCCTCCTTCCTGCACGCGTGCGCGCTCGCGCAGGTCCACCTGAGCCGGCTGGCCGAGGACCTGATCCTCTACACGGGCGAGGAGTTCGGCTACTTCGAGCTGGCCGACGCGGTGGCCACCGGCAGCAGCCTGATGCCCCAGAAGAAGAACCCGGACCCGCTGGAGCTGGTGCGCGGCAAGGCCGGCCGCGCCATCGGGCACCTCACCGGGTTCCTGGCCGCGATGAAGGGGCTGCCGATCGGGTACAGCAAGGACCTGCAGGAGGACAAGGAGGCGCTGTTCGACGCCGAGGACACGCTCGCGGGGACGCTCGGCGCCGCGACAACGGTCGTGGCGACGCTCGCGCTGAACGCCGAGGCCGCGGCGGCCGCCTCGGCCGGGCTCCTGCTCGCCACCGACGTGGCCGACTACCTGGTGGCGCGCGGCGTGTCGTTCCGGCGCGCCCACGAGATCGTCGGCGGCCTCGTCCGGCGGCTCGTGCGCGAGGGCCGCGACTTCGCGTCGCTGTCGCTCGACGAGTGGCGCGAGGCGAGCGACCTCTTCGACGCGAACATCGCCGCGCACATCACGCCGCGGGCCTCGATCGAGGCCCGGCGCACGCCGCAGTCCACGGCGCCGGACGCAGTGAGGGCGAAGCTGGAGGACGTGAAGGCCTGGGTCGCCGCGCACGGCGGCGTCTAGGCATGGACGCGATCTGACTGGCGATCCGGCGGCGCGTGGCGGGTCCTGTCGCCGGGCAGCCCCACCCGTCCTCGGCGCCACAAGCACCCCAACGGGGGAGGCGCCTGCGCGGCGGGCGGGGCGCCCCGCCCGGCGCCACCCGCGGGTGCGCCGCGGAGGCTACGCCAGGCGGGCGGCCTCCCGGCGGAC
>JAHECP010000097.1 GCA_024641665.1 Acidobacteriota bacterium | reverse complement strand
TCGCCGGCGGTGGAGCGGTGGCAGGCGCGGGCGTCACGGGCAGGGGCCCGGTCGCGGGTGGGGGCGCCGACTGCCGCCGGGCGAAGGGTCCGGACGAGACCGCCAGGTAGCCCACCGCGACCAGCGCCAGCGCCCATCCGGCCCACGCGCCCCACCGGCTGTCTCCCGAAGGCGGGCGCTCCGCGTAAGGACTGTCGGACGCCGAGGTGGGCGGCGCGGCCTCGGCGGGGCGGTCCAGGCCGCACCGGCACTGGGTCACCTGGTGGGGCACACGTCGCCCGCATTGCGGGCACGTCCAGGCGGAAGAGCGAGGGCTGTCGGGCGTCATGCGCGTCGGGGGCCGCCCGGCCCGACACCGGGCGCGGGGCCGGGGCGGCCTCCCGGGACTTGCAAGGCGGATGCCGGACGCGGCCGGGCCGGCACCCCCGACGCGGAATCCGCCTGGCTCACGCCAGGTCGGCGAGGACCTTCTGGACGCGCTGCATGAGGAGCTCGTAGCGGTCGAAGTAGGCGCGGGCCACGGCGGTCATCACGTGGTGGCCGATGACCGGATTGGCCTTGAGCAGATCGAGGAGCGCACGCGCCTCGACGAACAGCACCTTCGCCGTCGTCGCGCACTGCGCGCGCGTCGTGTAGCGGTCGCTGCCGAGCAGGGGCGCAATGCCGAAGAGCTCGCCCCTGCCGATGCGGCTGACGAGCGGTCCTTCCTCACCGTTGCCGCCGGGGAACCGCAGGTGAACCTGCCCATCGAGGAGGACGAAGACGTCTGCCTTTTGGGCACGCATCTGTCAAGGGCGGGCACGCTCGGGCGGCGATGCGCGGGGATCCGCGCGGCGCCCGATGAACGAAGCCCTTGGGGGGTCCTCGGCCCTGCGTGGTGACGTCCCGCCAATCACCGAACGGTCACTGCGCCGAGGTTCGCAGGAAGTCGAGCAGGAGGCGGTTGAACTCGGCTGGCTTCTCCATGTTGACCATGTGCGCGACACCCGGAATCACGATCCGGCGTGCGCCGGGCACCTTGGCCGCGATCAGATCGACGATGTCATGGATGTCGGCCATGTCGAGGTCGCCGAGAACGGCCAGCGTCGGGACACGCAGCTCCCCGAGGCGCGGCACGGCGTTGACTTCCTCGACCCTGCCGGGGCCGTTCGTGCCGATGTTCGCCCTCGCCATCGCCCGAACACGTTCACGTACGCCGGGGTCCACATCCGTGGGCTTGCGCTTGGGGCCATCGGTCCACGAGCGGAGGAACCACTCGGTGGCGGCGTCCCAATCGCCTGCCGCGGCGGCCTTGCCGAGCTCCGCCTGGTGTTCCTGCAGAACCGGGTCGTTGAAGGCCCAGCCGCTGATGCCGGGCGAGACCACGACCAGCGCGTCCACCATGTCCGGATGAACGATCGCAAAGTCGATCGCGGCTCGACCGCCGGCGGAGAGACCCACCAGGGTGGCCTTGCGGATGCCCAGCGCGGTCAGCAACGCGTGCAGGTCCTTGTAACGGCTGAAGTCTCCCGCGATCCTCGACGAGCGGCCATGGCCACGGGCGTCGTAGCGGACAACGTGGAAGCGCTCGGCGAGCACGTCGAACTGGTCATCCCACATCCGGCAATCGAGCAGGCCTCCGTGAAGCAGCACCACGGTTCGACGGGCGCCCTGTGCCTCGTAGTACAGCTCGCCGCCGGGGACCTTGACCTTCCCCGACTGCACCACGGTCGCTGAGCCGCCGGCCACGCCGAACGCCCAGGCGGCGAGCATCAGCGCGGGAAGGGTGGTGAACGCGGACGCCATGCGACCTCCTTCCGAAGGCCGGGCGCGCCGGAGAGCCGGCCTTCGTCGCTTCAGCCGGCGTCCAGTCTGCACGACCGGGCGATCGGCTGCAAGCCAGGACGCCCAGGAGCGCGTTCATCGGTCGGCGGGGACCCGCGTCGACGCGCCGGGCCCGTGGCGCGGGCGTATACTCCCCGGCATGTCGAGATCCCCCCTTCGCTCGACGCACGCCGCTCTCGTCGCGACCCTCTTGTGCCTCGCCACCTCGGCCGTGCCGGCGCAATCGCCGCGGTCGCCGGCCCAGCTGCTCCTCGCGCCCGCCGTCCTTCGCGCCTTCGACGAGGAGATCTCGGGGACGATCATGCGCGAGCACGTCGGGTACCTCGCGAGCCTCCACCGCGTGCCCGCGTCGCCGGGCTACCACGCGGCCGTCGAGTGGCTGGTGGCGAAGGCGCAAAGCTACGGGCTGAGCGACGTCCACGTCGAGACGTTTCCCGGCGACGGGCGCACGTGGTTCGGCACGATGCGCGGCAACCGCGGCTGGCGGGTCGAGGGTGGCGAGCTCACCGAGCTCTCGCCGCACCCGCGCCGCATCGGGTCGTTCGACGACCTGAAGATGCTGGTCGCTGACAACAGCGAGAGCGCCGACGTGACCGCCGAGCTGGTGGACGTGGGACCGGGCACCGCGGCCGGGGACTACGAGGGCAAGCCGGTCCGGGGCAAGCTCGTGCTGTGCGACGGGCCGCCCGCGGCCGCGCATCGCCTTGCCGTCGAGGAGCGGGGCGCGGCCGGCCTCATCAGCTACAACTCCAACCAGCGGACGGGTTGGTGGCGCGACGACGCGGACCTCGTGCGCTGGGGGCACCTCGACGGGCGCGGCCGCCACAACACGTTCGCGCTGATGATCTCGCTGCGGGAGGCGCGCGAGCTGCGGCGCCGGCTCGCCGCCGGCGACACGATTCGCCTGCACGCGGTCGTCCGCGCCGGCAACGACGACAGCATTCCGTACGAGACCGTGATCGCCACGATTCCCGGCACCGACCCGTCCAGGGGCGAGATCGTCTACAGCTGTCACTTCGATCACCAGAAGCCGGCCGCGAACGACAACGCCAGCGGCTGCGCGGCGATCCTCGAGATCGGGCGCGTGATCAGGAAGCTGGTGGATCAGAAGACGATCGCGCCGCCGATGCGGACCATCAGGTTCGTGTTCCCGTCGGAGATGATTGGCACGATTGCCTACCTCACGAAATACCCCGACATCGCGGCCCGGATCAAGGCGGCCATCCACCTCGACATGGTCGGCGGCAACCCGGCCGTGACCAAGTCGGTGCTGCACGTCACCCGTTCGCCGTGGTCGGCGGCGAGCATCACGGACGACGTGGCGGAGACCTTCGCGCGCTACGTCATCGCCGGCGCGTACGAAGGGGCGGCGTCGGGCGACTTCTCGAAGGCCGTGCGCGAGCCGAACGGTCCGAGCGACGCGCTGTGGGCCGACGTGACGGAGTACGAGAGCGGCAGCGACCACTGGATCTACCAGGAAGGCAGCTTCGCGGTGCCCACGATCTACCTGCGCGACTGGCCGGACGTCTACATCCACACGAACCAGGACATCGCGGACCACGTGAGCCCCACGAAGATCAAGCGGTCGGCCTTCATCGCGGCGGCGAGCGGGTACTTCCTGGCGAACCTCACGGCGCCGTCGAGCCCGTCCGAGGCCGCGCTGCCATACCTGGTGCTGGCGGGCGCAACCCGCAGGATGGGCGAGGCGCTCGAGCGCGCGTCCGGTCACATGTGGGGAAAACCCGGCATCGCTCGGGAGGGGATCGTGGTGGTCTCCGAGGCCAGGCGGCGCGAGGAGCGCCGGGTGCGGACGCTCGAACGGTTCGACTACGCCCCGGCCGGATCGCCGGGCGCGCAGACGCTCGCCGAGGTCGAGAGCGACCTCCAGCGGCTCTTTCCGGTCGGCCAGCCGCCGGCCCCGGAGGCACCCGACACGCGCGTGCCGCGGCGGAACCCGGACGTGAAGGGCCCGCTCGACCCTTCGGTCGACTGGGTGCGCGACAGGGCGGGTGACGCCGCCGCGGCTCTCGCCATCAACCGCATCCCGCGCGGAGACGACGTGGCGTACGAGGTCGTCAACTGCATCGACGGAAAGCGGACCGTCAGCGAGATCCGGGACGCGGTGAGCGGGGAGTTCTTCCCCGTCGACGTGAAGGTGATCGGCGAGTACCTCGAGCTGCTGGCGAAGATCGGCGCGATCAGCTTCGCGGGCTGAGCGCCGGCGTCACTGGGCCGAGGGCCGCGTGGGATCGGGCGCCGAGCGGCGACGCCCGATCCCGCAAGTGGGCGCGCGCGCCTAGGCCGGCTTCACGAGGTTCTGGACCTCGAAGGTCGTCTCCTGCGGAGGCGCCGTGAAGCCGCCCGTGATGCCCTGTTTCATGCGGGGCGTCAGGGTGCCGTCGCGAAACCGCTCCCAGCTCTCCTTCGAATCGTGAATCGCGACGATGGTCCACCCGCCGGCCGATGCGCCCGCCGCGTGGAAGATCTGACCCTTCGGCAGCGTGTTCCGGTCCGGATGGACCGCCGCCAGGGATGCCTCGTACTGCTCCTTCGTACCGCCAGGGAAGTGATGCACAACGCCGTACGCCATGGTTCCCCCCTCGAGTCGGGTTTCCGCTCTGGGCTGACTTGATTGGGACCTTTATACACTCATCTTCCGTCCGGAGCCAGCGGTTGGACCACACGGCTCAGTCGACGGGCGACGTCCGGTGGACGAAGCGCAGATTGCCGGCGTCGATTCCCGCAAACGACGTGAGATCGGTGATGCAGAGCTGCCAGTCGCTCGAGGAGTGCCCCGAACCTGGAAACCGCGGGTAGTACAGGAATCCGCTCCGTCGGATGTGGGCGGACCACGGGATGCTGAACGGTCCGAAGGTCACGCGGTTCTGGGCCCGTGCCATGCCCTGGCTCACCGCCGCGTCGGTGGGATCGAGGACGCTGCCGCCGTCAGTCCGGGCGATCCACCGATAATCGGTTCGCTCGTGCGGATTCATCCGCTGGGATTCGAGCACGAATGCCCCGTAGGCCCACCTCGCATCGTCCAGCGCCACCCGGAGCCTGACCAGCACGACCTGGCCATCCCGCACCGGCGCGCCGAAGGAGACCCCGTCTTCCCAGTGGTGCTCGTGTGTCGGGGAGGCCGGGCTGGCGTACAGCACCTTCCACGGACCGTCGTTGACCTTCTCCCGCGTGGACCCGCACACTGAGCACGTCTGGTACGATGCGCTCAGCCTGACGTTCTTGCTGTTCCCGAACGACCGGTCTGGCGCGAGGTCTTCCACTGAGCCCGTGAGCCGCCGGGCGGCACGCAGCTGGGCGGGCGAGTAGTAGGCGCCCTGGACCTCGAGCGGCGAGGACGGCTGCTCCGCGCGCTCCCGCGTGGCGTGGAGCGAGAACATGACGACCTCGCCACGTGGCCCGCAGGTCCAGGCTCCGGTCCAGATCAAGGTCGCGGCGCCGCCGCCGTCGGGCTCGTAGTCGGTCCATCGATTGAGGCGCAGGACCGGCTCGGGGTTGAGCGGATCTTTGTCCAGAACGGTGCAGCCATGCCCTGCCAGCGCGTCGCGGAGTGAGCGCAGGGTGGGCGCTCCGGGATAGCGGTCGACCACGCGGTACGACACGGACGCCCGGGTGAACTCGACGCCGGTCGCGCCCGGAAGGACCACGAGGAGCGCACGGGCCCTGGCGGGGTCGTCACCGGACCGGCAGGCGCAGAGGGAGGTCAGGGGAATCAAGAACACCGGCAACAGAACAGCACCCAGTCGGTGCGCTTGGATCGGTCGCACGAGCCGCCTCCGTCCCCCGGTGGCGTGGTGATTGTGGCACAGTCACGCGGGATTTTGGTCCGTACACACGAAACGCGGGGCTTCCCCCGCGTTCGTTGCGCCGCTTCCGAAACCGCCGGGGGGCTATCCGCCTTCGCCGCTTCGCGGCTTCGGCGGGACAATCTTCGCGAGGGATCACGAGCGAAGATTGGTGGACGGCAGGAGGCTCGAACTCCCGACCTCCGCGTTGCGAACGCTTCCCGAAAACGAAAGGCAAAGGCTTGAGCAGAAAGTGGATACCGGTGTGTACGGTGGGCGCTTGTGACCACGCGCGTGACCGCGTAAACACGCATGGTTCTGCACAGCGGTGTGGGGCCGATGGTCACAAAAGCGGTCACATGGACACCGCAGGTCGTTCGGCAGGTCCGCAGATGTTCGTGGGGCGCCCGCGCCGGACCGAATCCGTCCGTGAGCGCCGACTGCGCGCCGAGGCCGGCGCCGAGCGCGTTCGCGCGGAGTGTCGCGCCCTGATCGGGCGCATCACGCCCTTCCGCGAGTGGCTGCGTGAGGCGCCGCGGAGTCCTCAGGCGCAGGAGTTGTACCGCGCCATCCTCCGGGAGTTGGCGCGTGAAGTGGCTCACCCGACACCGTCGTGGTTGGTGTTCGAGAGCGGCAGGTTGATCAATTGGGGGTTCTGACAGGTGGGGAGGAGCCCGTGCCAGTCCGGAAAGCTTGCACACCTTACACACCCCAAAAAGCGCCGCCCGGGCGCCGGCGAGACTGGGGCTCGACCTCATGAGCCAAGCTGACCCCATGAGCAAACGACCGCGACGGGCGCCTCAGTGCAGCGCCAAGTCGAAGACGACCGGGCGCCAGTGCAAGCGCGCGGCGATCCCGGGCGGGCGGGTGTGCCGCTATCACGGCGGCGCGGCGCCCCAGGTCCTCCAGGCCGCACGTGAGCGGCTGGCCGCCCAGGTAGGGCTTAAGGCTTAGGCCTGGGATGGACGCTGCGGCGCCCGTTCGCAGTCGGCTTCAGCGAGCATCGACTCGATCGATCTTCTACCGCCACCGAACCGGACCGTGGCGGGTTTCTCCTTCGGCGCGGCAACCAACGAAGCGGTCAACTGCGCAAACTGCGCACGGTCACTTCCGCGCCGCAAGCATACGCATAGTTAGTATATGCATGTAATAAGTAATGAGAAGACTGTTCAACCTGGTCGACATTTGCTGGACAGCTAGGCTAGGACAATGCCCTGGGCTCACTCGTGCTCGAAATGAGAGTGAGTATTGTCTTGACAACCCATAGAATCAGCATAGTGTTGCCGTGCTGGCAGCGCATTCCCGACATTTTCTTGTTTGTCTAACGTTCCGTCGCTATCTCCCGTTCTTCTCCGGCTGTCCGATTCGGGATTTCGCGCTTTGTTCATATTGGGGTCGTCTCTCCCAGTCGTAATGCACATACTCGCAGTGAGGTGGACCATGAAAGCTATGCGTGCTCTGACAGCTGCCATCTGCCTCGTAGCGGTCGTGTCGAGTTCGCCTGCGTGGGCCCAGGCCGCTGGCACCGCCAGCGGCGGCTCGCTTTGGGGTAAGGCGACCGATGAGACCGGCGGCGTGCTGCCCGGCGCGACGGTGACCGTCCAAGGTCCGTCTTTGATGGGCGTGCAGAGCGTGGTTACCAACGAGCAGGGGGTCTACCGCTTCGCGTCGCTCCCGCCCGGCGACTTCACAGTGACCTTCTCGCTGCTCGGCTTCAACACGCTGGTGCGCCAGGGCATTCACCTCACGCTGGGGTTCACAGCGACGATCGATGTCCAGCTGAAAGTGTCGACCGTGTCCGAGACGGTGCTGGTCGTCGGCGAGTCGCCCGTGGTCGACGTCGTCAACGCGCGCGTGCAGACCAGCTATTCGAAGGAAGTCCTTGCCGCGATGCCGGCGGCGCGCGACATGTGGGCGATCCTATCGGCAGCACCGGCCGTCCAGATGAGCCGCATCGACGTGGGCGGCAGCACGGCCGGCACCCAGACTGGCTACCGCGCGTACGGCGTGGGCGGCCAGACCAAGCCGCTCATCGAAGGGATCATCGGCCTCGAAGGCAATGGCTCGGTCGGCTTCTATTACGACTATGGCTCGTTCGAGGAGGTGAACGTCCAGACGGCGGCACAGGGAGCTGAGACGGCGACCCCTGGCGTGATGGAGGTCTTCATCAGCAAGTCGGGCGGCAACACGTTCCACGGCGACTTCTACGCGGACTACGAGAACAGGAACCTTCAGGGGCGCAACCTCACCGACGACCAGATCGCCCGCGGCGTCCGCAAGGACGGCAACATCGTCTGGGTCAACCGTGATCTGAATCTCGGCGCGGGCGGTCCGATCATGAAGGACAAGTTATGGTACTTCGGCTCGTTCCGACACCAGCACATCGAGTTCATGTACCCGACGCTGCCGGATCGGCCGTTCCTCACGACGATCACGGACTACACCGCGAAGCTGACCTACCAGCTTCCACGCAACAATAAGGTGATTGGCTACGTCATGTGGGGGCTGAAGAAGCAGCCGTACCGCGGGGACAGCTTCCTGCTGGGCAATACTGCGTTCCAGGAGGGCGAGAAGAGCACATGGAACCAGTGGAACCCCGGCTGGGTCTGGAAGCTCGAGTGGAACAAGACCTTCGGCAGCAGCGTCTTCGCCGAGGCCCGCATTGGCCAGTGGTTCGACGACTGGCAGCAGTCGGCCCGGAGCAGCGACCCGCGCATAGAGGACCTCACGACCAACCAAGTCTTCGGCGGCAACCGCGACTGGGTGCGCCACCAGAACCGGCCTCAGTCCACGGGCGCTGTGACCTACTACAATGACCGCTGGGGCGGCAGCCACAATCTCAAGCTTGGCTACGAGCTGCAGATGGACCAGTCGCGCGTGATGTGGGGCGAGGCCTATCCGGGGAACGTCGTGAACATTCTCAGGAACAGGGTGCCGAGCGAGGTGTACTTCCTCGCCTCTGACCTCGACTCGGACAGTCGGCTCTATTGGTACAGCGGGTACGCGACGGACACCTTTACCAGGAACCGGGTGTCGATCAACGCGGGGCTGCGCTGGGATCACTATCGGCACATGTATCCCGACCAGCAACGGCCGGCCAGCCGGTTTTATGCGGCGGAAGTGTTTCCCGGTCGCAACCTGACGAGCTGGAACCTGCTGGCCCCACGGATCGGGGTGTCGTGGGACGTCACCGGCGGGAGCAAGAACGTGCTCAAGGCCAGCTACGGGCGCTACTACTGGAACCGGTCGGCACGAGACTTGACAGTCAACGCCAACCCGAACTCCGAGACTCAGTGGCGTCGATACCGCTGGACGGACCTCAATGGAAACGGGGTGTGGGACCCCGGTGAGGAGGGTGCGCTTCTCAGCACGCGGGGCGGGGTGGCGGCCACGGGGATCGACCCAAACCTGAAAGACACCTACACCGACCAGGTCACGTTCTGGTTCGAGCGGGAGCTCGCCGAGAAGTTCGGCGTCCGCGCAGGCTTCGTGTGGAACCGCCACTCGAGGAGGGACGGGACCTGGAACGTGCTGACGCCACCCGAGGCCTACACGATTCCCGTGCAGGTCGTCGATCCCGGCCCGGACGGCAAGGTGGGCACTGCTGACGACGGGCAGGTGCTGAACCTGCTGAACCTGGACCCGTCGCTCATCGGCAAGACGTTGAACGTGTACATGAACATGCCGGATTACCACGAAGAGGCCCGCAACATCGAGTTCGTGGCGAACCGGCGGTTCAGCAACCGGTGGTCGATGACCGCGAGCTATGCGGTGACGTGGCGCAACGACTTCAACGCGATCCCCTACAACCCGAACGGGGCGCCGCAGAGTGGCTACGTCCCGATGAGCTTCATCAAGCTCAGCGGATCGTACGAACCGGGATGGGGCCTGCGGCTGACACCACTCATGCGCTACCAGTCGGGGAACCCGTACGGCCGAAGGGCGAGCGTGTCGGTGAACTACGGATCGCAGACCGTGCAGATCGAGCCGGTGGACGCGCGGCGCATGGACGCGCCCCTCATCTTCGACCTTCGGGTTGAGCGGAGGTTCTCGCTTCCGAAGGGCACCACCGCGGCGGCCGTCGTCGATCTGTTCAATATCGCCAACTCGAACGCCGAGGTCGACATGAACACCATGTCGGGCGGTACCTACCAATGGCCGACCACGGTGCTGCCGCCGCGCGTGGTGCGCTTTGGCGTGAAGTTCTCGTGGTAGACGTCGCTCACGACAACGACCGGCTCGGACTTCCTCCGGCCGACGGGATCCTGCCGCCGCGCGTGATCAAGCTCGGCACGAAGTTTACGTGGTAGAGCGCCGTGGAGGGCCGAATGCGCGTACCGACCGCATTCGGCTTTCCGTGTCAGGTACTCGAATCGAGGTGGGCCATGTTGACAGCGACAAGCGTGCGGACGTGCGCGCGCTGGAGCGTTGCGGCCGTGTGTGGATGCTGCCTGCTGGGGTCTGCCCTGATCGCCGGCGGTGACAAGAAGCCGCGCGCGGGTGATCTCGGCCTCAAGATCGGCGTGTTCCCACCGGGAACGATCAATGCCATCACGGATGTCCAGGGAGTGAAGGTCGGCCACACGACCATCATCGAGGGCGACAACGTCAGGACCGGCGTGACGGCGATCCTGCCCCACGGCGGGAACCTGTTTCAGGAGAAGGTGGCCGGAGCCGTCTTCGTCGGCAACGCCTTTGGCAAGCTGGCCGGCTCGACGCAGGTGCTCGAGCTTGGCCAGATTGAGACGCCGATCGTGCTGACGAACACGCTGAGCGTCGGCACGGCCGTCGAGGCAGTGGTTGCCTACACGCTCACGCAGCCCGGCAACGAGCAGGTGCGGTCGGTCAACGCGGTCGTCGGCGAGACGAACGACGGCGGGCTGAACGACATCCGCGGGTTCCACGTGACGCGCGAACACGTGATTGCCGCGATCCGCAGCGCGACCGAGGGACCGGTGCAGGAAGGCGCCGTCGGCGCCGGCACGGGCACGGTCTGTTACGGCTGGAAGGGGGGCATCGGCACGGCGTCGCGCGTCCTGCCGTCGCGCTACGGCGGCTACACGCTCGGCGTGCTGGTGCAGACGAACTTCGGCGGCGTGCTCACGATCGGCGGCGCGCCGGTCGGCAAGGAGTTGGGGCGCTACTCGTACGGGCCGTCCGGCCCACGTGGCCAAGTGGACACGGGCGACGGCTCCTGCATGATCGTCGTCGCGACCGATGCCCCCGTTGACGCGCGCGACCTGCGCCGGATCGCTGCGCGGGCCGTCTTCGGGCTCGCCCGCACGGGCTCGTCGTACGGCGGCGGCAGCGGCGATTTCGCCATCGCGTTCTCGACCTCGCCCGAGGTCCGCTATCGCTCCGGAGAGAGCGGTCGCCCGCGGGCGATTCTCACGCCAGCCGCCGTGTCGCCGCTCTTCGAGGCCGCGCTCGAGGCGACCGAGGAAGCGGTCTACAACTCGCTCTTCCAGGCCATGCCCGTCACCAGCCGCGGACGGACGGTCGACGCCCTCCCCCTCGATCGCGTGACGGAGATTCTGAAGAAGTACGGGATGACAAAATAGGGCGACCGTACAACTCGGTGCGCCAGGTCTTCGTGCGCGCGGTCGAGCGCGCCGGCATCACGAGTGGTGACGTCACGCTGCACACGCTGCGGCACACGGCGCTCAGCCGCATGATCGCGGCGGGGCACGACGACTACACGGTGATGGAGATCTCCGGGCACTCCTCGACGCGGATGCTCGCGCGCTACACGCATCCGACCGAAGAGCGGAAGGTCGGGGCCTTGAACCTGCCGGCCGTGGTCACAAACTGGTCACAAAACACAAACGCCGCCGAAGGCGACGCTTCGACGGCGGCAGAAATGGCGATCCAACCCGTGTTCGTCCGCCTTCGCCGCTTCGCGGCTTCGGCGGGACAATCTTCGCGAGGGATCACGAGCGAAGATTGGTGGACGGCAGGAGGCTCGAACTCCCGACCTCCGCGTTGCGAACGCGGCGCTCTCCCAACTGAGCTAGCCGCCCACTTCTCGTAGGCGCGTCCCCGAAGGACGGCCTGCAAACCCTGATTCTACCACGGCCGATCGAAGCCGGGCAATCCGCGCGCTCTCGGCAAGGCCGGCGGCGCCAGGCGGCGTCGGCGCCCGACCCGTCGTCTCCGGGCGCCTGCGGAATCGATCGTATACTGCCCGGATGAACGAAACTCCGACACCCCAGCCGCCTCGCTCGCGGCGCGTCGGCGTGCTCACCGGCGGCGGTGACGCACCCGGCCTGAACGCGGTCATCCGCGCCGTCGTCAAGAGCGCCGCCAACTCCCACTACGAGGTCATCGGCCTGCTCGACAGCTTCGACGGCCTCATCGAGCCCGATCGCCAGCGAAAGCTGACCCCGCGCGAGGTCACCGGCATCCTGCGACTCGGCGGCACGATTCTCGGCACGACCAACCGCGGCAACCCGTTCGCCTATCCCGTCTCGACCTCCGAGGGCACGCAGGACTACTCGGCGCGCTGCATCGACACCTTCTACGGGCTCGGCCTCGGCGCCCTCATCGTCATCGGCGGCGACGGCACGCTGGCCATCGCCCACGAGTTCCACAAGCGCGGCCTGCCGATCGTCGGCGTCCCGAAGACGATCGACAACGACATCGTCTCGACGTCGAGCACGTTCGGCTTCGACAGCGCCGTGAGCTTTGCGACCGACGCGATCGACCGGTTGCACGTGACCGCCGAGGCGCACCACCGGATCATGGTGGTCGAGGTGATGGGGCGCTACGCGGGCTGGATCGCGCTCTACGCCGGCATCGCCGGCGGCGCCGACATCGTGCTGATTCCCGAGATCCCGTTCGATCTCGAGCGCGTGGCGGCGCACGTCCAGGCCCGCGACCGCTGGGGCGCCCGGTTCAGCATCGTGGTGGCGGCCGAGGGCGCCAGGCCCAAGGGCGGCGAGGTGTTGGTCGCCAAGGCGGCGACGCCCGGCACCGTGGAGCGGCTCGGCGGCATCGGCGCGCGCGTAGCGGCCGAGCTCGAGCAGCTCACCGGGAAGGAGGCGCGGTCGGTCGTCCTCGGTCACCTCCAGCGCGGCGGCGCGCCGACGAGCTCCGATCGCGTGCTGGCCACGGCCTTCGGCGCCAAGGCGATGGAGCTCGTGCACGAGGGCCGGTTCGGCTGCATGGTGGCCTCGCGGCCGCCCGACATCGTGGCCGTGCCGCTCGACGAGGTCGTGGGTCGCATGCGCCAGGTGCCGGTCGAGTCCGACATCATCCGCACGGCGCGCGCGGTCGGGATCTCGCTGGGAGAATGATCGTTCCGAATGTCGAATGGAGAATGGCGAATGTCGAAATGGCGAATGTCGAATTGTGGAGCGCGATCAGCGTGATCGAAGGTCTTCAATTCGACATTCAGCATTCGACATTCAGCATTCGGTCCTATTTCCCGAGAAGGTCCGCGTCCTTCTTCTGCTGCACGTCGTCGATGTGCTTGATGTACAGGTCGGTGATCCGCTGCACCTCGTCGAGGCCCCGTCGCTCGTCGTCCTCCGACAGCACGTGATCCCTGAGCAGCTTCTTCAGGCGGTCGTTCGCGTCGCGGCGGACCTTGCGGACGCCGTTGCGGCCCTCTTCGGCGAAGCGGTGTACCAGCTTCGACAGCTCCTTGCGCCGCTCGTCGGTGAGCGGCGGCACCGGAATGCGGAGGGTCTTGCCGTCGTTGGCCGGGTTCAGCCCGAGGTTGGCGGCCCGAATGGCCTTCTCGATCGTCCCCATCAGCGACGGGTCGAAGGGCTGCGCGACGATGAGCGTGGGCTCGGGCACCGACAGGCCGGCCAGCTGGTTGAGGGGCATCTGGGAGCCGTAGGCCTCGACGGTGACCGAGTCGAGGATGGAGACCGACGCGCGGCCGGTCCGGATGCCGGCCAGCTCGTGGCGGACGTGCTCGAGGGTGGCGCTCATCTTCTGTTCGGCTTGCGCGTAGAGAGTCTTGAGGTCGTTGGCGTCCATGGCATCGGTCCTGGTTGTGGCGTCGTGCGGCGGCGCGACGGCCCGCCCGCCTGACGCGCGCGTCAGGCCTTCACGATCGAGCCCACCGGCTCGCCCATGATCACCCGGCGCAGGTTCCCCGGCGTGAGCAGGCTGAAAACGACGATCGGCAGGCGGTTGTCCATGCAGAGCGAGATCGCGGTCGCGTCCATCACCTTCAGGCCCTGCTCGAGGACCTGCAGGTAGGTCACCTCCGGGAGGCGCGTCGCCGTCGGGTCCACCATCGGGTCGGCGGTGTAGATGCCGTCCACCTTGGTGCCCTTGAGGATCACGTCGGCCTTCATCTCCATCGCCCGGAGCGCGGCGGCCGTGTCCGTCGTGAAGTACGGGTTGCCGGTGCCCGCGGCGAACACCACCACGCGCCCTTTCTCGAGGTGCCGGATGGCGCGCCGGCGGATGAAGGGCTCGGCGACGGCGCGCATCTCGATGGCCGTGGCGAGGCGCGTGACCACGCCGTGCCGCTCGAGCGCGTCCTGGAGGGCGAGGGCATTGATGACCGTGGCCAGCATGCCCATGTAGTCGGCGGTCGAGCGGTCCATGCCGCGGGCGCTCGCCGCGAGGCCGCGGAAGAGGTTGCCGCCGCCGATCACGATGCCGGTCTGCACCCCCAGGGCCTGGATCTCGCCGATGTCCCTGGCGACCTGGGCGGTGACGGCGGGGTCGATGCCGAAGCCCTGCTCGCCCATGAGCGCTTCGCCCGACAGCTTCAGGAGCACGCGTTGGTACGCAGGGTCGGCCATAGACGACGACGATTATAGATCGGCCCGGCGCCCGGACGAGGCCGGACCGCCGGGCCGGACGCGGGTCAGGCGGTCTCGCCGACCTTGAAGCGGGCGAACCGCGACACGGCGACGTTCTCGCCCATCTTGGCGACCGCCGCCGCGATCATCTGGGCGATGGTGATCTTCGGGTCGCGAATCGACGGCTGGTCGAGCAGCACCACCTGCTCGTAGAAGCTCGTCAGCTTGCCCTCGACGATCTTGTCGATCACGTTCGCGGGCTTCTTGGCGCCCTCCATCTGCGACCGGTAGATTGCCCGCTCGCGCTCGACCACCTCGGCCGGCACGTCCTCGCGCCGCACGTACAGCGGGCTGGCCGCGGCGATGTGCATCGCCAGCTCCTTGGCCAGCGTCTGGAAGTCCTCGGTGCGCGCGACGAAGTCGGATTCGCAGTCGAGCTCGACCAGGACGCCGACCTTGCCCCCCGTGTGGATGTAGTGGCCGATGAGCCCCTCGCTCGTCGAGCGCCCGGCGCGCTTGGCGGCCTGGGCCAGCCCGCGCTTGCGCAGCAGGGTCGTGGCCGCCTCGACATCGCCGCCGGCCTCGGCCAGCGCCGCCTTGCACTCCATGAATCCTGCGCCGGTCTTGTCGCGCAGGGCCTTGACCTGTTCAGCCGTGATCGTCATGCCTGAGTTCTCCGAAAGGGTCCGGACGATTGACGCCGCCCGCGCGGGGCGCCCGGGCCGCGCGCGAGTCGGGGGCGGTACACAGCAACGCCGGCCAGAAGCGGTCCCGGCCGGCGCGCGGACCACCCGAGGTGGAGCTAGACCGAAGCCGGGGACGTGGCCTGTTCGGCGCGCGCGGGGCGGGCCTGGCGGGCCTTGGGCGCGTCGCCGCCGTCGCCCCCTTCGCCGGACATCGGCGATTCGGCCGTGGCCGACTCGCGGTGGGTCCGGCCGGACAGGATGGCCTCGGCGATGCGGGAGGTGAACAGCCGGATCGCGCGCAGCGCATCGTCGTTGCCCGGGATGACAAAGTCCACCTCGTCGGGGTCGCAGTTGGTGTCGACGACGCCGATGATCGGGATCTTGAGCTTGCGCGCCTCGTCCACGGCGATCTTCTCTTTGCGGGTGTCGACGACGAAGAGCGCGTCGGGCAGCCGTGACATCTGGCGGATGCCGTCGAGGTTCTTCTGCAGCTTGCGCTTCTCCTTCTCGATCCGCGCGATCTCCTTCTTGGAGAGCGTGTCGTAGCGGCCGTCGACGGCCATGGCCTCGAGATCGCGCAGCCGTGCCAGGCTGCGCTGGATCGTGGTGAAGTTGGTGAGCAGGCCGCCCAGCCAGCGCTGGTTGACGTAGAACATGCCGCAGCGCTGCGACTCCTCGGCGATGGCATCCTGCGCCTGGCGTTTGGTGCCCACGAAGAGCACCGTGCGGCCCTCGCCCGCCAGCGCCGCCGCGAATTGCTCGGCTTCGGCGAACTTCCGGGCGGTCTTGCCCAGGTCGATGATGTAGATGCCGTTCCGCTCCCCGAAGATGTACTCCTTCATCTTCGGATTCCACCGCTTGGTCTGGTGGCCGAAATGGACGCCGGCCTCCAGCAGGTCCTTCATCGCGATCGCGCTCAAGCTTCCTCCATGCCGTCAGGATCGGGCCAAAACCGGGGATGATTACCGCTTGCTGAACTGGAAGCGCTTGCGGGCGCCGGCCAGTCCGTACTTCTTGCGTTCCTTGATCCGCGGGTCGCGCGTCAGCAGGCCGGCCTTCTTCAGCCGCGACCGCAGCTCCGCGTTGTACTCGACGAGCGCGCGCGCGATGCCGAGGCGCAGCGCGCCGGCCTGTCCCGACACGCCGCCTCCCGAGGTCGTCGCGAGGACGTCGAACTTGTCGGAGGTCTCCGTCAAGAGCAGCGGCTGCCTGATCTGCACGCGCAGCGACTCAGCGGGGAAGGCCTGTTCGATCGGGCCGTAGTTCACGTTGATCGCGCCTTGCCCGGGTCTCAGGAAGACGCGCGCCGTCGATGTCTTGCGTCGGCCGGTGCCGTAGTACTGAATGACTGCCACTTACGCGACCTCGTAGGGGGTGGGTTTCTGTGCCGCGTGCGGGTGCATGGGGCCCGCGTAGACCTTGAGCTTGCGGTACATCGCGTCGCCCAGCTTGGTCTTCGGGAGCATGCCGCGCACGGCCTCTTCGACAATGCGGATTGGCTGGCGCTGGCGCACGTCCTTCGCCCGCTCTTCGCGCAGCCCGCCCTCGTATCCGCTGTGGTAGCGGTACAGCTTCTGCTCGTCCTTCCGGCCCGTCAGCTTCACCTTCGCCGCGTTGACGATGACGACGTGGTCGCCGGTATCCAGGAACGGCGTGTAGGAGGCCTTGTGCTTGCCCTGCAGGAGCCGCGCCGTGGCCGTGGCAATCCGGCCCAGAACCCGGCTCTCCGCGTCGATGACATACCACTTCCTCGCCGCCTCGGAGGTGGCGGCGGTCAACGTGCCCATGCGGATCCCTTTCAGCGTCCTTCAAAGGACGACAAACCATAAAGATACCTAGGACTTCGGCGCATGTCAACATCGGCCCGCCGATCCGCCCGTGCGCGCCCGCCGGCTGCGCCCCGGCCCGAGGGCCCGGCGTTCCTCATCCGCGGCTTACGGCTGCACGCGCCGGGAGTCCGTCCGAATCGTTACGATTCTGTGATCCACACACGATTCTGTCATACGGTATCCTCTCGCCCTCGACCGGCCGATACGATTTCTGCGCGGCAGTGCGGCGTTTCATACCGGAAACCCGGGGGCCGCCACTTCCGCCCAAGTGGCATTCCACTTGCCGTACAGGCGCGGCGGGAGGACGGTCGTCACGGTGGTCTGATTGACTGTCCCTGGGCTTTCTGGTACGTTGAAGTGCTTTTGTATCAGTAACTTCCGACAATTTCTCAGGATCGCACAGTGTTGCGCAGACCCAAGTCGGTCGTCGGCCTCGACATCGGCTCCAGCGCCGTGAAGGCGGTCGAGCTCAAGCCCGCCGGCAAGGCCTATCGGGTCACCGCCTTCGGCAGCGAGCCCGTGCCGCCCGACAGCATCGTGGACGGCGCGATCATCGACGGGACGGCGGTCGCCGACGCGATTCGTCGGCTCTTCGAGAGCCGGAAGATCAAGGGCAAGGACGTCGCGGCCTCGCTCTCCGGCAACGCCGTGATCGTGAAGAAGATCACGCTGCCCGTGATGAGCGAGGGCGAGCTGTCCGAGTCGATCGCCTGGGAAGCCGAGCAGTACATTCCGTTCGACATCCAGGACGTGAACCTGGACTACCAGGTGCTCGACAAGGGCGCGGCGACGGGCGGCAAGGGCACGATGGACGTGCTGCTCGTGGCCGCCAAGAAGGAGAAGATCGCCGACTACACGGGCGTCATCGCGCAGGCCGGCCGGCAGGCGGTGATCGTCGACGTCGACGCGTTCGCCCTGCAGAACGCCTACGAGGTGAACTACGGCATCGAGGCGGCGCAGGTCGTGGTGCTGCTCAACGCGGGCGCGAGCGCGATCAACATCAACATCATCAGCGGCGACCAGTCGGTGTTCACGCGGGACATCTCGATCGGCGGCAACGCCTACACCGAGGCGCTCCAGAAGGAGCTGAGCCTGCCGTTCGAGAGCGCGGACCTCCTCAAGCAGGGCGGCGAGGTCGAGGGCGTCAGCTACGAGGACGCGCGCGCGGTCCTGCGGGCGGTGACCGAGAACGTCATGCTGGAGATCCAGAAGACGTTCGACTTCTTCAAGGCCACGGCCGCCTCGGATCGCATCGACCGTATCGTGGTGTGCGGCGGGGCGTCGCGGGCCGAGGGCTTCCGGGAGCTGCTGGGCGAGCGGTTCGAGGTGCCCATCGAGGCGTTCGATCCGTTCAAGCGCGTGGCGTTCGAAGCCAGGAAGTTCGGGGTGAACGACCCGGCCGACGTCGCGCCGACAGCGGCGGTGGCGGTGGGCCTGGCCCTCCGCCGGGTGGGCGACCGATGATTCGCATCAACCTGCTCGCGGTCGAACGGGAACGCACCAAGCGCCGCGCGGGAGGCGGCATCTCGCTCGCGCAGCGGGTGACCATCGTCTGCAGCCTGATCCTGGTGCTCACCGGGCTGTTCCTGGGCTGGTGGTGGTGGTCGCTGCGGCAGCAGTCGGTGCGGCTCGATGCCGACGTCGTGGCCGCCGAGCAGGAGATCGCCCGGCTGCGCACGGTGCTGGCCCAGGTGCAGAAGTTCGAGACCCAGCGCGCGCAGCTCCGGCAGCGCGTCGAGCTGATCGAGGAGCTGCGAGGGGGCCAGAACGGCCCCGTGCACATGCTGGACGAAATCAGCAAGAGCCTCCCCGACCGGCTCTGGCTGACCCAGCTCAGCGAGGACAAGGGCGTGCTGACGATCGAAGGGCGCACGACGGTGCTGACGGCGCTCTCGGACTTCGTCGCCAGCCTCGAGTCGTCGGGGTACTTCAAGCGGCCGGTCGAGATCGTCGGCAGCAACGTGGATAGCCAGCAGGGCTCCGAACTGGTGCGGTTCACCGTGAAGGCGGAGTTCGTGCCGCCCGCGCCGCCGGCCCGCTAGGGCGCGCCAGCCGGACGACGACGGCAGGAGTCAGAGGCGCAGCATGCAAGTCAGTCTCACGCAGCTCCCGTGGTACGGCCAGATCGGCGCGTTCGTCGTCGTGGCGGGTCTGGGCGTGTTCGGGTTCTACCGCTTCTACGCCGCGGACGAATACCAGGCCATTGCGGCCCAGCAGGCGCGTCTCGACGGCCTGCGCGCGGACATCAACAAGGGGCTCGCGACCGCGCGGCGGCTGCAGGAGTTCGAGAAGGAAGTCAACGACCTGCAGGTGCGGCTCGACGCGCTGAGGGCCATCCTGCCGGATCAGAAGGACTACGCGGACCTGCTCCGCCGGATCCAGACCCTGGCGACCCAGTCGAACCTGACGGTGACCGGCTTCGAGCCGCAGCCGGTGGTGACGCGGGAGATCCACATGGAGTGGCCGATCAAGCTGCGCCTCGAGGGCACGTACAACAACCTCGGGTTGTTCTTCGACAAGGTGAGCAAGTTCCCGCGCCTGATCGACATCGGCAACGTGAAGATCCAGGCGAGGCGGGACCAGCAGCCGAACGCCACGATCACGGTCGAGTGCACGGCCACGACCTTCGTGCTGCTGGAGAACCCGGTGCCGGCGGCGCCTGCGGCGCCCGGCGCCCGGCCCGGCACCGCCC
>JAHECP010000096.1 GCA_024641665.1 Acidobacteriota bacterium | reverse complement strand
GAGCGCGTCGGCCGGACGTCCGGCGTCCGCGAGCGTCGTCACGGCGGGGTAGGCGGGCCCGGGCAGGCGCGCCGTGTCGGCCGGCGCGGCCGCCGCGCCGCCCGGCGCAACCGACACGCCGAGCGCGACGATGGAGCAGGCGAGCCACGGGCCGCGACGGTGGTGATGGAGTCCGGAAGGAGGCACCGCGATCGAGCGTACGCGAGCCGGCGCCTCCGTGCAACCCGGAGTTCGCATCGTCAGCGCGTGTCCACCAGGCGATCGGCGATCCAGCGCGCGACGCCGTCCTGGACGCGGGTATGGACGTCGGCCTGCGTGACGCCGAGCTTCTTCGGAACCTCGAAGGAATGGCCGCCGCCGTCGACCACGAAAAGGTCGGACTCGGCCGGCAGCGCCGCGAGCACCGGTGCGAGCTCCGCTGGAGTACCGAACGGGTCGTGCTCTCCTTGCACGCAGAGCATCGGCTGGCGGACCTTCGGCAGATGCGCCGTCCGCAGCTGCTGCGGCTTGCCGGGCGGATGCAGCGGATAGCCCAGGAAGACCAGCGCCGCGACCCGCGCGGACGACTCCGCGTCGTGCGCCACGAGCTGCGACGCGATGCGGCCGCCCATCGACTTGCCGCCGATGACGACCCGGCGGTCCTCGAGCCCCGGCAGCGCGCCCGCATGGCGCAGCACCTCCGCGTAGCAGGCCTCGAGCACCCGGCCCGGGTCCGGCAGCCGTCGTCGCGCCTCCATGTACGGGAAGTTGAACGTGACGACGTCGAGACCTCGCGCGGCGAGGGCCTCGGCGAACGTCACCATGAAGGGGCTGGTGTGCGGGGCGCCGGCGCCGTGCGCGAGCACGAACGTGGCGTGCAGGCGCACGCCGGCGCCGGCCTCGTAGCGCCGCGCGCTCACGCGGCCCCCCTCGGCGAGCGCGACCTCGAAGGGCATCATCACTGAACGGTCTTCCCCTGGAAAGAATGCCACAATGAAGGCGTTGTCACCATTCGACGAGCCCGGTCCGTCCACGGCCGGGAGACTGGGAGACGGTATGCAGATGCACACGCTGCTGGACGAAGCGCTCGAGGCCTGGGCGTACACGCGCCGCGGGGTGATCGCGGAGGTACGCAACCTGCCGGCGAGCCGCTTCGACGTCCGGCCGGCCGAGGGCGGCCGCACGGCCGCCGAGCTCGTGCGACACATCATCGAGTCGGGACTGATGATGGCGGGCGAGCTCACGCGGCCGGACGGGGACTTCACGCGCCAGGCGTACCCGAAGTTCATCGCGGAGTATGCGGGGGGCGTGGGACGAGTGCGCACCAAGGCGCAGCTCGTCGATCGGCTCGCGCGGGGCCACGCGCAGGGCGAGCAGAAGATCCGGGCGGCCGGCGAACGCTTCATGCTCCAGTACATCCGGCGCTTCGACGGCCTCGACGGCACGCGTCTCGCCTGGATGCACCACGGCATCTCGCACGAGGAGTACCACCGGGGGCAGCTGGCGCTCTACGCGCGGCTGATGGCGAAGGTGCCGGCGCTCACGCGGTTGATCCACGGGTGAGGAGCGAGCGGGTTCACCGCGAAGGGGCGGAGACGTGAGTCCGCGCCCTCCTCATCCTACGAACCCGGATTTCGCCATCACCGTCCCCTTGCGGCCGGCGAGGTCCACCTCGATGCGGTGGTAGCCCGGCCGGCCGACGGGCTTCTCCACGAAGAGCACGTAGTGGCCGGCGAGCGCGCCGGCGAGCTCGGTGAGCGCGCGGCGCGAGAAGAGATGGGTGCGGGCGAAGAATCCGCCGGTCCGTTCGGCGACCGACTCCAGGCTGACCTCGAGCGTGTGCTGGTCGGCGTCGGTCGTGTCGAGCGAGAAGACGGTGACGCGGCCGGCCTGGAACGCCTCGACCGCCGGCCCGTATTCCTTGTCGAAGAACACGTTGGACCCCACCCACCGGCCCCAGCCGTGGCCGATGAGCACGAGCGACTTGGCGCCGGGCAGGGGCTCGAGCACGTCGGCGATCTGGAGCAGCGCCTGCTCCATGCTGTACGCCTTCTTCGCGCGCGCCGGGTCGAGGCGGGCGACGAGCGACGGCCCGGAAGACTCGGCGACCGGTCCCGGCCGCTCGAACAGGATGCCGTGCGCGAAGATCCGGCGCACGCGGTCGAGATCGCTGGTGAAGTCGATCCAAACCTTCAGGTGATAGTCGAACGAGACCACCGCGACGCGGTCGGCGGGCGTGAACGTGTCGAGGAACTCGCGCGCCTCGATCAGCATGCGCATGAGCCCCACCATGCGCGAGGGCTCGAAGTCCTTCTGGAAGAGGAAGACGATGAGCCGGCCGGGAGGCGCCAGCTGGCTGACGCCCGTCCGCTCGGTGGAGGCGAGCGGTGCGCCCTCGCGGTCCACCGCGCCCCCCTCGATCCACTCGGCCGACTCGACCCGCGCGGGCTCGCCGTCGATCTTCACGCGGAAGTCCTCTGGCTTCAGACCGCGGATGGGCGCGCCGCGGTCGTCCACCACGCGCGCGTCGACCAGGACGCGGGTCACGTCCACCCGCTCGGAGAAGCGCGGCCGCTGCTGGCCGGCGGCGAGGAGCGCCGCTGACGCGCACGCGACGAGCGCGAGGACGATCGGACGTGCGGG
This sequence comes from Acidobacteriota bacterium, assembly GCA_024641665.1. Taxonomy (GTDB): domain Bacteria; phylum Acidobacteriota; class Vicinamibacteria; order Vicinamibacterales; family JAHECP01; genus JAHECP01. The sequence goes on along the minus strand of JAHECP010000096.1, from coordinate 17,070 downwards.
TGAGCCGGGAGGGGTCATGGGAAAACGGGCGCGGAGCCGGCCAGACTCCGCCGATAATGGTCAAAAGGAGCGCCGAAGCGCGCGCTCGGTCATTCTAACGCGCCTGCTCCCCCGTTTCGGCCCGTCCTCGTCTGGAGATCTGTGTGAAATCGCACATCATCGCCGCGTTCTGCCTGCTCGCCGCCGTGGCGGGCGTGGCCTCCGCCCAGCAGCCCGCTCCCGCCGCGCCGCCAGCGCCGCTCGCCTGGCACGTGATCCGGGCCGCGTCGGCGGTCAAGGTGGACGGCGTGCTCGACGAGCCGGCGTGGGCGCAGGCGACGCGCATTCCCGTCGACAACGAGTGGTTTCCCGGCGACAACGTGCCGGCGCCCGTGAAGACCGACGCCTTCATCACCTACGACGACAGGAATCTGTACATCGCCTTCCACGCGTACGACCCGAACCCGTCGCAGATTCGCGCGCACTTGATGGACCGCGACCAGACCGACACGCTCGTGCAGGACGACCACGTCGTGGTCCTCATCGACTCGTTCGACGACGAGCGGCGGGCGGTCGAGTTCCGCGTGAACCCGCTCGGCGTGCAGGCGGACGGCATCTTCAGCGAGGTGGACGGCATCGAGGACTTCTCGTGGGACGCCATCTGGGCCTCGGCCGGGCGCATCACGGCCGACGGCTACATCGTGGAGATGGCGATCCCGCTCAACCAGATCCGATTTCCCTCGAGCACCACGCCGATGACGTGGGGGTTCGAGTTCGACCGTTCGTACCCGCGGGCCGTGCGCTACCGCTTCTCCAGCAACCGGCGCGACCGCAACCGCGCGTGCGTCCTGTGCCAGGTCGGCAAGGTCACCGGGTTCTCGGGCCTGAAGTCCGGGCTCAACCTGGAGGCCGATCCGACGGTAACGGCCCACCGCACCGACACCCGGCCCGACTTCCCGTCGGGCCCGATCGGCAGGGACAGCCAGAAGGCGGACGTCGGCGCGTCGATCCGATGGGGCGTGACGCCGAACGTCACCGTCAACGCCACGGCCAACCCCGACTTCTCGCAGGTCGAAGCCGACGTCGCGCAGTTGGCCATCAACGAGCGCTTCGCGCTGTTCTACCCCGAGAAGCGGCCGTTCTTCCTGGAAGGGATCGACGTCTTCTCCACGCCGATCCAGGCGGTCTTCACGCGCACCGTGGTCAACCCGTCGTGGGGCGCGAAGGCGACCGCCAAGAGCGGGCGCAACCTGGCCGGGGTGTTCGTGACGCGCGACACGGTGAACAGCCTCATCCTGCCGTCCAACCAGAGCTCCAGCGCGGCGTCGCTCGACGACAACGTCACCGGCAGCGTCCTGCGGTACCGGCGCGACGTCGGCCGCGGATCCACGCTCGGCCTGCTGTACGCGGGCCGCGAGTCAGGCGACTACCACAGCCGTGTCGGCGGCGCGGACGGCTTCTTCCGTCTCTCGGAGACCGACAGCGTCAAGTTCCAGTACCTGCGGTCCGACACCCGGTACCCTGACGCGATCGTCCAGGAGTACGACCAGCGGGCCGGCGCGTTTCCCGGCAACGCCCTCACGGCGGAGTACGACCATATCGCCCGCTCGTGGTACTGGATCGGCCAGTACGCCGACTACGACGCCGGCTTCCGGGCCGACAGCGGCTTCGTGCCGCGGGTGGACGTGCGCACGGTCACGGGCCAGGGCGGGTACCAGTTCTGGGGCGGGAAGGACGACTGGTACACCACGGCCGACATCGGCGGCGCGTTCGTGCGGAGCTACGACCACGAGGGCCGTCTCACCGACGAGCGCATCGCCGCCTACGGCTCGGTCTCGTGGGCCCGGCAGTCCAGCCTGACGGCCACCTACAGGCGCAGCCAGGTGTACTTCGGGGACAGGCGCTACCGCGGGCTGGACACGATCGACGCCTCGTTCCAGCAGCAGCCGAGCGGCCTCCTCAAGTTCGACGTCTCGGTGCGCGCCGGCGACAGCGTGGACTACGCGAACGGCCGGCCGGCCACCGTCTTCCAGCTCGCGCCGTCGGTCGAGCTGAAGCCCGGACGCCACCTGAACGCGCAGATCAACTACACCGTGCGCGTGCTCGACGCCAGCGGCCAGCGCGTCTTCCGCGCCGACCTCGCGCAACTCCGGCTCGTGCACCAGTTCAGCGTGCGCAGTTTCGTGCGCGCCATCCTGCAGTACCAGGCGATCACGAACAACGTGGCGGCCTACGTCGAGCCCGTCGAGCCGCGGACGCGCACCCTCTTCTCGCAGTTCCTCTACTCGTACAAGCTGAACCCGCAGACCGTGCTCTTCCTCGGGTACTCGGACAACCGCCTCGGCCAGCAGGGCATCGCCCTGACGCAGACCGATCGCACGTTCTTCCTGAAGATCGGCTACGCCTGGCTGATGTAGGGGCCGGCCGTACGTAGTGCCGGGCTTCAGCCCGGCGACCCTACTTCCCGGGCGCGGCCAGCTGCTTCAGCTTCTGGTCGAACACCGCGTAGGGCTGGGCGCCGACGATGAGGATGCCGTCGAGGCCCTGGCCCGCTTGCACCCTGGGGCAGCGGCGGCGTCGCCGAGCAGACGCCGTTGATGGAGTTGCCCGACAGGCATTCGGTCGGCGCGGTGCACGCCATGCCGTTCAGCCGCTTCTGCCACACGCCGCTCACGCACGCGATTGGTGTCCGCCGTGGCCGCGACAGGTTGGAGCCCGATGGGAGAACCCCGACGATATTCAACGCCGAAATGTTGGGTCAGTCACGATTCGCAAAGCCCCACGGTGGCCAGTCATTTCATACAAGTCACCCGCGTACAGACAGTTACAAGCAGTACTCGACACGAGCATGTCGTTTATCGGTAGACCGCGGACCCGACCGGAACCCTTGCGGACGAGGCATCACTCAATGTAGATTCATAGATATGAGATCCGCCTCGGCGCTCTATCGGTTGCTGGGCGACGAGGCCCGGCTGCGCCTGCTGCGCCTGCTTTCGCGCGAGCGGCTGAACGTCAGCGAGCTCACCGCGATCCTCGGCCTGGCGCAGTCCGGCGTCTCGCGGCACCTCGGGCTGCTCAAGGACGCCGGCCTCGTGGCCGAGACGCGCGACGGCGGCTACGCCTACTACCAGATCGCGCCCGACGCCCGCGCCGGCGACCGGCACGCCGGCGTCTGGCCGCTGCTCGAGGCGCAGTTCGCGGTTGCCTCCGACCGCGCCGTGAAGGCCGACGACGCGCGGCTGCAGGAGGTGCTGCGGCTGCGCAAGGAGAACTTCGAGGCGCACGCCGCGGCGGAGCGGAAGGGGCAGCTGGTGCCCGGCAAGAGCTGGGCGGCATGGTCGCGCGCGCTCGGCCACCTGCTGCCGCCGCTCGTGGTGGCCGACCTCGGCTGCGGCGAGGGCTACCTCACGATCGAGGCCGCGCGGTGGGCCAGGCGCGTCGTGGCGGTGGACCGGTCCGAGGCGGTGCTGCGGCAGGCGCGCGCGCTGGCCCGCCGCCGCCGCGTGCGCAACGTCATCTGGAAGCGCGGCGAGATCGAGAAGCTGCCCGTGGCCGACGCCCGCGTGGACGTGGCGCTGCTCTCGCAGGCGCTCCACCACGCCGTGGAGCCGGCGCGCGCGCTCGCGGAAGCGGCGCGCATCGTGGCGCCGGGCGGCAAGGTGCTCGTGCTGGACCTGCGGGTGCACGACCAGACCTGGGTGCGCGACCGCCTGGGCGACCAGTGGCTCGGGTTCCAGGACGGCGAGCTCGAGCGGCTGATGAGGGGCGCCGGGCTCGCCGACGTCAGGGTGGGCGTCGGCGCGCGCAAGGCCGGCGACCCGTTCACCGTGCTCGTGGCGTCGGGCCGCAAGCCGTCCGTCACGAACCAGACGACGAAGACGGCGAGGCGAGATCGCACATGACCGATACCAACCCCCACCGCGTGCCCAGCCCCGTCAGGGCCCAGCTCGACGCCCTGCTCGCCCGTCGTGTGCTCGTGCTCGACGGCGCCATGGGGACGATGATTCAGCGGCACAAGCTGGGCGAGGCGGACTTCCGGGGCGACCGGTTCGTGGAGCACCCCCGCGATCTCAAAGGCGACAACGACCTGCTGTCGATCACGCGCCCCGATGTCGTCCTCGGCATCCACCGGCAGTACCTCGAGGCGGGCGCGGACATCATCGAGACCAACACGTTCAACGGCACGGCCGTGGCGCAGGCCGACTACGGGCTGGAGGCGCTCGTCTACGAGCTGAACGTGGCCTCGGCGCGGCTGGCGAAGCAGGCGGCGGCCGGGTGGACGGCGAAGACGCCGGAGCGGCCGCGGTTCGTGGCCGGCGCGATGGGGCCGGCGAACCGGACCCTGTCGATCTCGCCCGACGTCAACGACCCGGCGTACCGCGCTCTCACGTTCGACGCGCTCCGCGACGCCTACCGCGAGCAGGTACGCGGGCTGGTGGACGGCGGCGTGGACGTGCTCCTCGTCGAGACGATCTTCGACACCCTGAACGCCAAGGCGGCGATCGTGGCCATCGGGGAGGTGTTCGACGAGAAGGGCGTCGAGCTGCCGGTCATGATCTCGGTGACGATCACCGACCGGAGCGGCCGCACGCTCTCCGGCCAGACCGTGGACGCCTTCTGGGTGTCGGTCGCCCACGCGCGGCCGTTCAGCGTCGGGATCAACTGCGCGCTCGGCGCGCGCGAGATGCGGCCCTACGTGTCGGAGCTCTCGCGCCTCGCGCCGTGCTGGGTGAGCTGCTACCCGAACGCGGGCCTGCCGAACGCCTTCGGCGAGTACGACGAGCAGCCGGCCGAGACCTGCGCGCGCCTCGAGGAGTTCGTGGCCAGCGGCTTCGTGAACATCGTCGGCGGCTGCTGCGGCACGACGCCCGACCACATCCGCGCGGTGGCGCGCGCGGTGGCGGGCCTGGCGCCGCGGCGGGTCCCGAGCCCCGAGCGGTTCACGCAGTTCTCGGGCCTCGAGACGCTGACGATCCGGCCCGACAGCAACTTCCAGATGATCGGCGAGCGCACCAACGTCGCCGGGTCGCGGCGTTTCGCGCGGCTCGTCCGCGAGGCGCGGTACGGCGAGGCGGCGGAGGTGGCGCTCGAGCAGGTGCGCGGCGGCGCGAACATGATCGACGTCAACATGGACGAGGGCCTGCTCGACTCCGAGCAGGCGATGACGCGCTTCCTGAACTACATCGCCACCGAGCCCGAGATCGCGCGCCTGCCGGTGGTGATCGACAGCTCGAAGTGGTCCGTCCTCGAGGCCGGCCTGAAGTGCCTGCAGGGCAAGGGCGTCGTCAACTCGATCAGCCTGAAGGAGGGCGAGGCCGACTTCCTGCACAAGGCGCGGCTCGTCCGCCGCTACGGCGCCGGCGTGGTCGTGATGGCGTTCGACGAGGAGGGGCAGGCGACGACGGTCGAGCGCAAGGTGTCGATCTGCCAGCGGGCGTACCGGCTGCTGACCGAGGAAGCCGGCTTCCCGCCCGAGGACCTCATCTTCGACCCCAACATCCTGGCGATCGCGACCGGCCTCGAGGAGCACGACGACTACGCGGTCAACTACATCGAGGCCACGCGGCGCATCAAGCAGGCGTGCCCGGGCGCCAAGGTGAGCGGCGGCGTCAGCAACCTGTCGTTCTCGTTCCGCGGCAACGACCGCGTGCGGGAGGCCATCCACGCGGCGTTCCTGTACCACGCCATCGAGGCCGGCATGGACATGGGGATCGTCAACGCCGGGCAGCTGATGGTGTACGCGGACATCGAGCCCGCGCTGCTGGAGCACGTCGAGGACATCGTCTTCAACCGGCGGCCGGATGCGACCGAGCGCCTGGTGGCGTTCGCCGAGACGGTGAAGGGCGCCGGGCAGAAGAAGGCGCAGGACCTCGCCTGGCGCGAAGCGCCGGTCGCCGGGCGGCTCGCGCACGCGCTCGTGCACGGCATCGTGGACTACATCGAGGCCGACACCGAGGAGGCCCGGCGCGCGTGCGAGCGGCCGCTGGACGTGATCGAGGGCCCGCTCATGGACGGCATGAAGGTGGTGGGCGAGCTCTTCGGCGCCGGCAAGATGTTCCTGCCGCAGGTGGTCAAGAGCGCCCGGGCGATGAAGAAGGCCGTCGCCTACCTCGAGCCGTTCATGGAGAGCGCCCGCGGCCCGCGCGACGTCCGAAGCGACGGAGCGCGAGCGAGCGGGGGTGGGGTCCCCGCGAGCGCCGAGGAAGGCAAGGTCTGCGCGGCGGTCGGGCAGGCGCAGGGGACGATCGTCCTCGCCACCGTGAAGGGCGACGTCCACGACATCGGCAAGAACATCGTCGGCGTCGTGCTGGGCTGCAACAACTACAAGGTGGTGGACCTTGGCGTGATGGTGCCGGCCGCGGCGATCCTGGACACCGCCGTCGCCGAGCAGGCCGACTTCGTGGGCCTGAGCGGCCTCATCACGCCCTCGCTCGACGAAATGGCGTTCGTCGCCCGCGAGATGGCGCGGCGCGGGATGCAGGTGCCGCTCCTCATCGGCGGCGCCACCACGAGCCGCCAGCACACGGCGGTGAAGGTGGCGCCGGAGTACGGCGGGACGACCGTGCACGTGCTCGACGCGTCGCGGGTGGTGGACGTCGTGTCGAGCCTGCTCAACCCGGGGCGGCGGCCCGAGTTCGAGCGCGCCAACCAGGCGCTCCAGGAGGATCTGCGCGCGCAGCACGCCGCCAGGGTCCGGCGCCCGTTGGTGCCGATCGCCGAGGCGCGGGCGAACGGCCTGGCCAGCGACTGGGACAACCTCGAGGTGCCCGCGCCGTGGTTCGTCGGCACGCGCTTCGCCGCCGACATCACGCTCGAGAGCCTCGTGCCCTACATCGACTGGACGTTCTTCTTCACGGCCTGGGAGCTGAAGGGCCGGTTCCCGGCGATCCTCGACCACCCCGAGTACGGCCGCGCGGCGCGCGAGCTGTACGGGCACGCGCGGGCGCTCGTCGACGAGATCGTCAAGGGCCAGCTGATCCAGCCGAAGGGCGTGTACGGCTTCTGGCCCGCCAACGCCGACGGCGACGACCTCGTGCTCTACACGGACGACTCGCGGCGCACGGAGCGGACGCGGTTTCCGATGCTGCGCCAGCAGGAGGCGGCGGGGACGGGCCTGCCGAACCTCTCGCTCGCCGACTTCGTGGCGCCGCGCGCGAGCCTCGTGCCCGACTACCTCGGCGGGTTCGCCGTGACGGCGGGGATTGGCGTGGCGGAGTTCGTGGCGAAGCAGGAACGTGACCACGACGACTACCGCGCCATCATCGTCAAGGCGCTGGCCGATCGGCTGGCCGAGGCGTTCGCCGAGCGGCTGCACGAGCAGGCGCGCGCGGACTGGGGCTACGCGAAGCACGAGGGGCTGTCGAAGCCGGATCTCCTCGCCGCGAAGTACCGTGGCATCCGTCCGGCATTCGGCTACCCGGCGTGCCCGGACCACTCGGAGAAGCGACGACTGTTCGATCTGCTGGGCGCCCGGGCGGCCGGCCTCGACCTGACCGAGACCTTCGCGATGACCCCCGCGGCGTCGGTGAGCGGGCTCTACTTCTCGCACCCGCAGTCGCGCTACTTCGCCGTGGGTCGCATCGCGCGCGACCAGGTGGAGGACTACGCCGCGCGCAAGGGCGTGGGGGTCGAGGAAGCCGAGCGCTGGCTGGCGCCGAATCTCGCCTACAAGCCGGCCGCCCGGATCGTCCGGTAGCGCACGACTTCAGTCGTGCGCCCGGCCGGCGCAGGGCTGAAGCCCTGCGCTACGGACTGGCCCGGCGCAATCCCGCTACTTCGCCGCCAGCAGCACGACGTCGGTCGACGTCGTCCCGCGGGCGAGCGCGAGGCGCCTGCCGTCGGGCGACCAGGCGAACGTGAAGATGCGGTCCGAGGTGTAGCTCGTCAGCTGTCTGGGCGCACCCCCGGCGAGCGGCTGGCTCCAGGCGTTCCCCACGCCGTCCTTCACGTCGGCGTAGGTGAGCGCCTTGCCGTCCGGCGCGAACGCGAGCGTTCCCTGCGACCTCAGGAAGATCGGGAAGACCTGCGGCGGATCCTGCGTGTCGAGCCGCACGACGGCCACGCTCTGGCGCTGGGCGGCCCGGTCGGCGTACGCGCCGGCCACGAGCCGCCCGTCCGGCGAGATCGCCTCGCTCCGCACATGGATCTCGCGGAGCCTCACCGCGTCCCCTCCGGCAATCGGCAGGCGCCAGATCGCGAACCGGGCGTCGAGCGAGATCGACGTGTAGACGACCGAGTCCGCGTCGGGCGCACACACCGGCAGCACCGCGATCTCGCCGTGCACGACCTGCACGGGATCGGCGCCGTCGATCCCCATGCGCCAGATTTCCGGGGTGCCGGAGCGGGTGGACGTGAAGAAGACGAAGCGCCCGCCGCCGCACACGACGGGCTGCGCGTCGGTGGCGGGATCGACCGTGAGCTGCCGCTGCTTGGAGCCGTCCGCGTCCATGATCCAGACGTCCGCGTTGCCGCTCACGCCCGATACGTAGACGATGCGCCCGTCGGGCGTCCAGGCGAGACCGCCCAGACCGTCGTACCGGCCGGAACCCGACGAGAGCGTGCGATCCGGCGCGCCGCTGCCCGGGGTCGTCACCAACAGGGACGAGAGGACGTCGGCCTGGATCGTGACGAGCGCCCGCGAGTCCGCCGAGAGGCTCACGCCCTCGTAGTTGGTCAGGTCGTTGGTGATGCGCGTCTTCCCGCCGCCCGGATAGGCGATCCGCCAGACCTGCCGGTTCGTGGCGCCCTTCTCGGTCGCGGTGGTCACGAGGCCGCGGCCGTCCGCCAGCCACGCCACGCCGCCGAGATTCACCCAGCTCTGATCCCCCAGCGGGCTGACCGCCCCTGATGCGACGTCGACCGTCACGAGACCGGCCGCGCCGCCCGAGCGCAGCGACTGCCGGGCGATCGCCACCCGCGCGCCGTCGGGCGACCACGACGGCCGCTGGAGCGTGAAGAGATCCGGGGCCTGCGACGAGGCGACGACACGCTCGCCCGTGCCGTCGGCGCCGGCAATGACGATCTGCGCCCCCGGCGGGCTGGAGATCCCGCGCACGAACACGAACCGCGTCCCGTCGGGCGAGAAGCTCACCGGGCTGTCGACGTCGTTCAGGATCTTCCGCGCCGTTCCGCCGAGCGCCGGTACCTGATAGAGCGCGCCGACGCTGTTCGCACCCGCGTAGTTGGAGTAGTAGACGTAGTTGGCGTCCGGGGAGATCGTCACGCCGCTGTAGCGCACCTGGGCCGGCGGCACGACTTGCACGTTGCTCGACGTGGCCACCTGCCGGATCCACAGGCTCTGCTCGCCTTCGTCGTTCACCACGTGCACGACCAGCTTGCCGTCGGGCGAGATGGCGGCCATCGTGGCCTTGCCGGTCGTCGTCAGGCGGCTCATGCGCATGTCGTCGAGCGAGATGGACGCCGTCGCCGGCGCCGCGGCGCGCCACCCGCGGACGAAGTGCCAGGCGTACGCGGCCACGAGCGCCACCACGAGCACGGCCGCGGCCGCCCGCAGAGCGCGCGAGCGGACGGACCGCGCGGGGCCCGCCGGCGCGCGGCGCACGCCGCTCGCCGCCAACTGGCCCGACTGCAGGTCCGCCTTCAGCTCCTCGAGGTCGTTGCGCAGGTCGATAGCGGTCTGGTAGCGCCGGTCGGGTTCCTTGGCCAGACACCGCTTCACGATGCGCGCCAGATCGGTCGGGAGCGCCGGCTTCAGCTCGGCGACCGAGCCGGGCGTGTCCTTGAGGATCGCCGAGATGACCGACACCGGCGTGTCGCCGCGGAACGGCTGCTCGCCGGTCGCCATCTGGTGCAGCATCACGCCCAGGGAGAAGATGTCGGACCGCGGGTCGACGGGCTTCCCCTCGGCCTGTTCCGGCGACATGTAGGCGACGGTGCCGACGATGCGCCCTTCGCCCGTCAGGCCCGTCGTGGCGAGCGTCGTCTCGCCGCCCGCTCCGGCGGCCTCCGCCTCGCGCAGCTTGGCCAGGCCGAAGTCCAGCACCTTCACCTGGCCGGGGGCGGTCACCATCACGTTGGCGGGCTTCAGGTCGCGGTGCGTGATGCCGCGCTGCTGCGCGGCGCCGAGGGCGTCGGCGACGGCCGCGCCGGTGGCGAGCAGCCGCTCGATCGGCATGCCGGCGCTCGGAATCAGATCCGCGAGCGTCTGTCCCTCGACGAGCTCCATGGTGAGGAACAGCACGCCGTCCGCGTCCTCGACCGAGTAGATCGTGACGATGTTCGGGTGGTTCAGCGCGGCGACGGCGCGCGCCTCGCGCTCGAAGCGCTCGCGGCTCTCGGGATCGCCCGCGACGCTTGCGGGCAGGACCTTGAGGGCCACCCGCCGATGCAGCCGCGTGTCCTCCGCTTCGTAGACCTCACCCATGCCCCCGCGGCCGATCTGCCGCAGGATGCGGTAGTGCTTCAAGGTACTGCCGACCATGGTTGGATTCTAACGGAAGGAGCCACGGAATGGCCACGGAATGACCATGGGAAGAGAGGTGCTCATGGAACGGGGCGCGCGCGCCGCTGAGCTGGGTGAAAGGCTCCTGTTTCCGGCCACCGAGAAGGGTTGACGAGGGTACGGTGCGGCACCACAATGGCGGGTGCGTTCATACCTCGGAGGTGATGTATGTCGCGCTTCGCCCTGCCGGTTTCCTTCCTCTTCATGTCGATGGCGGTCGCGTGCGGCGGGTCGGGTCGGCCGCCGGCGGAGCAGGCGCCAGCCGTCGCGCCGGCCGCGGCGGTGGCGTCGCACATGAGCGATCACTTCAGCCGGGTGCACGAGGTCGAGGAGGCGGTCATCCGTGGCGACCTCGAGGCGGCGGCCGAACCCGCGCGGTGGCTGCAGAACCACGCGACGATGGGAGGACTGCCCGCGGGCAGCGAGCCGTTCGTCACCGAGATGCGCAACGCGGCGTCGGCGGTGGCCTCCACCGACAACGTCGGCAACGCGGCGGTCGCCACCGCCACGATGCTCGCCACGTGCGGCCGGTGTCACACGGCCACGGGCGTGACGCCGAAGATGCAGGAGGTGACGCCGTCGGCGCCGGCCGAGGGCATCTCCCGTCACATGCGCGAGCACCAGTACGCGGTGGACCTGATGGCCGAAGGGCTGATGCGCCCGTCCGACGCGCTCTGGAAGCAGGGCGCCGAGGCGCTGAAGACCTCGCCGCTGGCGAGCGCGGAGCTGCCCGACGTGCCCAAGAACGTCGCCGAGATGGAGACGCGGGTCCACGAGCTCGCCGACCGCGCGATCGACGCGACCGACAGCGGCGCCCGGACGGCCATCTACGGCCAGATCGTCGGCGACTGCGCCAGCTGCCACGGGTCGCACGGAAAGGTGTGGGGCCCGGGCGTGGGCAAGAGCAAGGGCTGAGCGCTCCCCGGTGAGACGATCGTGACGGTGTTCGACGAGGTCCGCTACTGGCTGGGCGTCGTGTACCTCGCCTCGGTGCCGGGCGCGGTGCTGTTCTGGTACGTCATCCACCCGTTCGCCGCGTTCTGGCGCCGCGCCGGCGCGGTCTTCGGCTACGCGGCCGGCTTTTCGGTCATGATCGCCGCTGGCGGCGTGGCGATCGTCTGGCGGCGGCCGCTGATGACCGCCGACCTCGGGTCGAGCTGGACCCTGACGGCGGCCGGCGTCCTCCTGGTTCTGGTGGCGGCGATCCTCCGCCAGCGCTGGCGCCGGCAGCTGACGGTGCGCACCCTCTTCGGGCTGCCGGAGCTGGCGCCGTCGCGGTTCCCGCCCAAGCTGCTCACCGAGGGGATCTACGCGACGGTCCGGCACCCTCGCTACCTTGAGTTCAGCATCGGCGCGATCGGCTGGGCGCTCGTCTGCAACCATCTCTGGATCTACCTGGCGGCAATCCTCACGCTGGCCTCGATCGGGATCCTCATCCCGATCGAGGAGCGCGAGCTGGCGGCGCGCTTCGGGACGCCCTACGCGGAGTATCGGCGCCGCGTGCCGGCGGTCATCCCGCGAATGCGACCGTGAGGAGAGACGGAGACGCTCACCACGGAGGGCACGAAGAACACGGAGACCTTCTCACCCGTTCTTCTGGAAGAACTCCTTCTTCAGCTTCAGCAGCAGCGGGATCGAGAAGAGCACCGACACGAGGTTGGGGATGGCCATCAGGCCGTTGAGCGTGTCGGCGATGTCCCACACGAGGTGCAGCGAGCCGGTCGCGCCGAGATAGATGAACACGATCCAGAGCAGGCGGTAGGGCAGCGTGACCTTCGTGCCGAGCAGGTACACGATGGCGGTCTCGCCGTAGTAGCTCCAGCCGATCAGCGTCGAGAACGAGAAGAGCAGGATGCCGCCGGTCACGACGATGTCGCCCCAGGTGCCGGGCAGACCCACCTCGAACGCCTTGGCCGAGAGCGCGGCGCCGGTGAGCCCGCTGTTCCAGGTGCCCGTGACGAGAATCACGAGGCCGGTCGTCGTGCACACGAGGATGGTGTCCACGAAGACCTCGAAGATGCCGTACATGCCCTGGCGCACGGGGTGGTCGGTGTCGGCCGCCGAGTGCACCATCGGCGCGCTGCCCAGGCCCGCCTCGTTCGAGAACAGGCCGCGTGCGATGCCGTAGCGCATCGCCATCATGATGGTGGCGCCGGCGAATCCGCCGGTGGCCGCGCTGCCGGTGAACGCGCCCCTGAAGACCAGCCCGAGCACGTGCGGCAGCTGCCCGCCGAAGAGGACGATGATCAGCAGGCCGCCGGCCAGGTAGAAGATCGCCATGAACGGCACCAGGATCGACGTCACCTCGCCGATGCGCTGGATGCCGCCCAGGATCACGATCGCGGTGACGACGGCCACCGCGATGCCGGTCGCCACGACCGGGACGCCGAAGCTCGCGTGCAGCGAGTCGGCGACCGAGTTGGCCTGGACCATGTTGCCGATGCCGAAGGCCGCCAGCGAGGTGAGGAGCGCGAAGATCCAGCCGAGCCACGGCAGCTTCAGCCCCTTTCGCAGCGTGTACATCGCGCCGCCGCGCATGGCGCCCGAGGCGTCGGGCTCGCGGTAGTAGAGCGCGATCACGATCTCGGCGAACTTCGTGCACATGCCGAGCAGGCCCGACACCCACAGCCAGAAGAGCGCGCCCGGCCCGCCCAGGTAGATGGCCGTGGCGACGCCCGCGATGTTGCCCACGCCCACCGTCGAGGCCAGCGCGGTCGACACCGCCTGGAACGGGCTGACGTCGCCTTTGCCGCCGCCCCGCTGGAACACCTTGCCCAGCACCTCCTTCAGGGCGAAGCCGAGGCGGGTGAACTGGATCGCCCCGGTCAACACGGTCAGGAGGAGGCCCGTGCCGATGAGGAGCACCATCATCGGCGTGCCCCACACGTAGCCGTTCAGCCAGGAGTTCCACTGGGCGATGGTCTGAAGCATGATCGTTCCGAATGCTGAATGTCGAATGCTGAATGTCGAATGACGGGCAGCTCAGGGCTCACGGCTCAGGGGCTGTCACGCTGTTGCGCGCGGCGGTCCCGGGGGGCGTCGGGGCAAGCGCCCAGTTGCGACCTCGCGCGCGCACCCGTCAGTCGGCAAACGTGCCCGCAGGCGGTCCGGGTGCGGCGGCGCCGCTTTCGACAAGGCTCGAGGCGTTGCCCGGCTGCCGCACATGATTGTTGGCTGCCGCCCGACGAACCCCGGCCGACGCGCGCCTCGTAAGGACAAGCGCCGAAGGGCGCGTTTGCCGCGCGAGCTGTCGCAGGGCGCGGCCCCGATGCCGCCCGGGGCCGACGTGCCAGCCCGGCACGTGCCGGCCGGGGGAGTATAGCGCGAGCGAGGTGCCGGCCCGCAACTACGGCGCCCGCCCCATCTGGCGGTGCCGGAAGCACGAGACCAGGTGGTCGTTCACCATCCCTGTCGCCTGCATGTAGGCGTAGCAGATCGTGGAGCCGACGAAGGCGAAGCCGCGCCGGCGGAGGTCCTGGCTCATCGCGTCGGATTCGGCGGTGCGCGCCGGCACCTGCGCCAGCGTCTTCCACCGGTTCACCCGGGGCGCGCCGCCGACGAAGCGCCAGATGTAGGCGTCGAAGGTGTCGAACTCGTCCCGCACCGCGAGGAACGCGCGCGCGTTCGTGATGAACGCCTGCACCTTCAGCCGGTTGCGCACGATCCCCTCGTCGGCCAGCAGCGCCGTCACCTTCCGCCGGTCGTAGCGCGCGATCTTCCCGGGATCGAAGCGATCGAACGCCTTGCGGTAAGCCGGCCGCTTCCTGAGGATGGTCAGCCAGCTCAAGCCGGCTTGCGCGCCCTCGAGCAGGAGCATCTCGAACAGGCGGCGGTCGTCGTGCGCCGGCACGCCCCACTCGCGGTCGTGGTAGGCGACGTAGACCGGATCCGACGCGCCCCAGGGGCAGCGCGTCACATGTGACGAATCCCTGAGACGGGACACTAACGGCGTTCCTCGAAGCCCAGGCCGTGCAGGATCTCCCGCAGCTTGTCCTTGATGATGCGCTCGTTGCGCGGGCCCATGCGCAGCAGCAGCTTCTGGGCCGGCTGCAGCCCCTCGAGCGTCGGGTCGGCGTAGTGGTACGACTCGACGTGCGACTCGAGCCTCACGTCCGCGGGGACGTCGGGCGCCGCCAGCAGGTTCGAGATGGCGCGCTGCAGCGCCACGTCGAAGTTGCCGTCCGGGTGCCCCAGCTCGCGGTACGCGTCGTCGAAGAGCGGCCGCAGCGTGCGGTACGCCTTCACCGCGCCGGCCGTGTCGAGCGAGGCCACCGCGTCGGCCAGGCCGTTGTAGCGCGCGAAGCTGCGCGGGTCCACGACGAGCGCGCCCTCGCCGCCCGCCGCCCTGAGCGCCTCCTTCGGCGCGAACTCGGGCAGGTGCTTGGCCGGCGAGACGCCCTCGGCGATGTTGTCCACCACCACCGTGAAGTTGCGGATGAGGTCTTTCGTCGCCACCCACGTCGCCAGCTCGGGCCGCGAGGACAGGCCGCGCACGAGATCGCTCACGAACGCGTCGCTCTCGGTGAGCGGCGGCAGATTCACCGGCGCGGCCGGCGGGGGCGTGACGTCCTCGGTCGTGGGCGCGGCCGTCTCGACCGGCGCCGGCGTCGCCGGCGCCTGCGCGGCGGGACGGAAGAACCAGTAGACAATCGCCGCGACCAGCACGATCCCGGCGCCCACCGCCGCCCACACCCAGATCGGCGTCTCGCGCGGGGGCGGCGCCTGCTGCTGTGGTCCCGTGTACAAGGAGTAGTCATCCTGGGCGGTCATCAGGTCCTCCGCGTGCGTGATAGACGTGTCTCGTGTCTACCATTGTCTCACTTCTGACGCTCTCGATCTTGGACGACGCGCGGGGGCCGACGGTCGTTGCCCGGAGGGCATCAGGTCCTCCGGCCGGGCGGCGTGTCCAGCGATCGGATCCCCGTTCGGCCGCGACTTCTGGTAGCCTCCCGCCATGCCCAAGACGGCCGTCGTCACCGGCGCGTTCAGCTACACGGGCCACGCCGTGGCCCGGAGCCTCCTCGCGCGGGGGTGGCGCGTACGCACGCTGACCAACCGCACGGCGCCGCTTCAGCCGCTCGACGGTGCGGACGCCATCGACCGCGCCCCGCTCCAGTTCAGCGATCCCGACGCGCTCGTGACATTCCTGCGCGGGGCCGACCTGCTCGTCAACACGTACTGGATCCGCTACCCGCACGGCGGCCTGCGCTTCGACGACGCGGTGGGAAACAGCGCCGTGCTGCTGGCGTCGGCGGCCACTGCCGGCGTCCGCCGCATCGTGCACCTGAGCATCAGCAACCCGTCGGCTGACGACGCGCTGGACTACTTCCGCGCCAAGGCGCAGGTGGAGACGATCGTACGGGGCATGGGCGTCTCCCACGCGATCGTGCGCCCGACACTCGTGGCGGGGCCCGGCGACATCCTGGTCAACAACATCGCCTGGTGCCTGCGGCGGTTCCCGCTGTTCGCGATGCCGGGGTCCGGCGCCTACCGCGTCCAGCCCGTCCTCGTGGACGACGTGGGCGAGATCGTGGTGGACGCGGCCGAGATGCGCGGCGACGTGACGCTGGACGCGGCTGGTCCAGAGACGCTGACCTTCGAGGCGCTGGTCGCCACGGTCGGCGCTGCCATCGGCTGTCGCCGCCGTATCGTGCACGTGGCGCCGCCGGTCGCCCTGGGCTTTGTGAAGATCCTGAGCATGCTCACCGGCGACGTCGTCCTGACGAAGCAGGAGCTGACGGGCCTCATGGAGGAGCGTCTCGTGTCGCGTGAACCACCGCGCGGGACAGGGCGCGTGACGGCGTGGCTCGCGGCCCACGGCGAGCGCCTTGGGCGGCGCTACGCGTCCGAGGTGAAGCGGCACTTCAAGTAGCCGGGAAAAAGGGGACGGGAGCTATTTTCCCTGGTCCTTCTCCGGACTCACTGCTGGAAAATAGCTCCCGTCCCCTTTTTCCCGGCGCGGGCGAGGGTGCCGAGCGCCAGGGCAACCGCAGTTGGCACGGCCAGGCTCGCGAAGGCCGCCCCCCAGGCGCGTGGCGCCGCGCCGCCGATCGCGTCGAGCGTCGCGCCGAACACGAGCGGAGCCACGAAGGCCGCGCCGAAGCCCGCCACCGAGTACACCGCCATCGTGGCGCCGCGCGCCTCGGGCGGCGCGGCGGCCACGACCCCGGCCGTGAGCGCGGCCGAATCGGCCATCACGATTACGAAGTACACCGTGAGGCCGGCGAGCGCCGCCGTCCACGACCAGGCCGACGTGAACCCGACCAGGGACGCGGCGACGACCGAGGCCGCCATCACGACGGACACGTAACGCAGGCGTCCGGCGCGCGCCGCGGCCTCGTTGCCGAGGATGCTCGCCGGCGGACCGAGCAGGTTGATGGCGGCCGCCACGGTCGCCGCCGCCCAGGGCATGGGGTGGCCGGGCGTGCGGGCCGCCGCGAACACCAGAAACGCCACCATCCAGGCGCGGACGCCGAACAGCTCCCAACAGTGCACGGCGTAGCCCGCGATGTACCGACGCGCCGACTGGCCGCGGAGCACGGGCGCGAGGCGCGCCAGATCACCGAGCGCGCCGCCGGAGGTGCGCGCGGGGGGCCGCGGCGCCAGGCCGGCGGCGACCAGCGCGGCGG
>JAHECP010000095.1 GCA_024641665.1 Acidobacteriota bacterium | reverse complement strand
CCATCATCGCGCTCCGCTGTTGTCTCCTCAGTGGGCGCTTCGAAGACTTCTGGGAACGGCGCGCTGAGACGCGGCTGGCCGCATGACCACCCGTCGCCTCATTATCCTGACGTGCGCCCGCCGCCCGAGAGAGGGCCCGACTTCGGGCGCATCAGCCCTTGGCCCAGCGGAAACAGGCCCGGGAGCGCGATCGGCAGGTGGCCCTCGATGGCCGCCTCGCCGGCCAGGACCCGCACCGCCGACCGCTCGGGCAGGTCGTAGTAGTCGTAGGTCAGCAGCACGGCCGGCAGCTCGGGCAGGAACGTCGCCACGTAGGGGTTGCCGAAGAGCACCGCGACGTAGGGCGCGCCCGACGCCTCGGTCACGGGCGCGAGGTCGCGCAGGAGCTGCGCGACCGGCGGCGCGAGATCCATGCGGCCGCTGTAGGACGCCGTGCGCACGAACACCGACGCGACGACGGCGTCGAAGCGCGGCGCCATGGCGCGCACCAGGTCCAGCTCGTTGCGAGACGTCCGGTCCGACAGCTCGACGGCCGTCATGTCCGGCCAGCGATCGCGCAGCTCCTTGGTGAACGTCCGGCTAGGCGCCGCGATGCCCCAGCCCGACGGGTAGTCGAGCACGGACAGATAAAGAATGTGCGCGTCGCGCCCGACGCGCAGCGGCACCTGGTGGCGGTCGTCCTTGATCAGCGTCAGCGACCGGCGGCTCACCTCCTCGGCCATCGCCCGGTGCTCGCGGCCGCCGACGATGGTCGCGATCGATTCCAGGTTGACGGTCTTCGTGCGGTAGAGCCCGAGGCGCGCCTTCGCGCGCAGGATGCGCTCGGCCGACGCCGCGATGCGCGCCGGCGTGATCTCCCCGCGCGCCACGGCCGCCTTGATGGCCGCCAGCGCCGCATCGTCGTCCGGCGAGTGCAGGACGACGTCGTTGCCGGCCTCGACGGCGCGGACGGCGGCCTCGCCGGGCGGGAGCATCTTCGCGACGGCGTCCATGCTCATCGAGTCGGTGTAGACGAGGCCGTCGAAGCCCAGCTCACCGCGCAGCAGGCCCGTGACGATCGGCCGGCTCAGCGTGGCCGGCGTCTCGGGCGCCGGGTCGAGCGCGGGCATCTCGATGTGCGCGATCATCACGGCGTCGGCGCCCGCGGCGATACCCGCCCGGAACGGCGCGAG
The DNA here is from genome assembly GCA_024641665.1 of Acidobacteriota bacterium. Classification (GTDB taxonomy): domain Bacteria; phylum Acidobacteriota; class Vicinamibacteria; order Vicinamibacterales; family JAHECP01; genus JAHECP01. The sequence continues at coordinate 18,568 of JAHECP010000095.1, read as the reverse complement.
CTCCACCTGGTCGAGCTCGGCGCGCGGCTCGCGGATGATCGGCAGGCCGAGGTGCGAATCGACGTCAGTGTTGCCGTGTCCGGGAAAATGCTTCAGCGTCGCGAGCATGCCGCCCGCCTGCAGCCCGCGCACGTAGGCGGCTCCCAGCCGTGCGACCGCCGCCGGATCCTCGCCGAACGAGCGGGTGTTGATGACCGGGTTGCGCGGGTTGTCGTTTACGTCCACGACCGGCGCGAAGTCCACCTGCACGCCGACGGCACGCCCTTCGACGGCCGTCACGCGCCCGGCCTCGAAGGCCAGCTGCTCGTCGCCGGCCGCGCCGAACGCCATGTTGCGCGGAAAGACCGTCGCGCCCTCGAGCCGGAAGCCGACGCCGGCCTCGAAGTCGGCGGTGTTCAGCAGCGGGATCGGCGCGATGGCCTGCAGGCGGTTCAGGATCGACGCCGCCTCGTAGGGGTCGCCCAGGGTCACCGAGCTGTAGCCGCCGTTCAGCAGCACGCCGGGCGTCGGGCGCGAGCCGCCGAACACGTGGAACCCGCCCACGTGGTCCTCGTGCACGAGGCGGACCAGCCGGTCGAACGCGTCGCTGTCGCTCGCGATGAAGGTGGACTCGAACGACGGGACGAGCATCTGGCCGATCTGCTCGTCGAGGCTCATGCGCGCGAGCGTCGTCTTCACCCAGCGCTCGGCGTCGCGGTCGAGCCCGGCGTCTGCCGGCTGCACGGCGCCGGCCGCCACGATCGCGCCCGCGGCCATCGCCGCCGCCACGGCCCACGCGAGCCGCACCCCCGCCCCGCTCCGCCGCTGTGCCATGGCCGGGATCGTAGCACTACGGTCGCTCACGGCCTACGGCTTCGGGTGCACGAAGTGCAACGTGCACAGAGGTGCACCCGGGTGCGAGGAGGCGCCGAGGTTTGCGCCGAGGCGCGTCTTCTTCTTGATCGGCGGGCCATACGCTGCCGATTTCCGTGGTGATTTCCGTGGCCGTTCCGTGGCTCATTCCGCCCAGCCCTCAGTCCCCAGTCCCCAGTCCCCGGCTGCGCGCTCCGCGCTACGGCGGGCAAGCCGATATAATCGCTCCATGAGCCATGTCGAGCACCGGGCGGCGGCGCCGGTGTCGGTGCGATGCGCCGTGCTCACGATCAGCGACACGCGCACGGTCGACACCGACACGAGCGGCCGCGCCATCGCGGACCTGCTCGCCGGCGCGGGGCACGTGGTGCACGACCGGCGCCTGCTGCCAGACGACCCGGCGGCCGTGCGGGCCCAGGTCGCGGCGTGGCTCGAGTTTCCGGGGATCGATGCCGTCCTGACGACGGGCGGCACCGGGCTGACGGCGCGGGACCGCACGTTCGAGGCGCTCGACGGCCTGCTCGAAAAGCGTCTCGACGGCTTCGGCGAGCTGTTCCGCATGCTGAGCTACGAGGAGATCGGCGCCGCGGCCATGCTCAGCCGCGCCGTCGCCGGCGCCGCGCGCGGCCGCATCGTGATCGCCATGCCCGGCGCCGAAGCGGCCGTGCGGCTCGCGATGACGAAGCTGGTGCTGCCCGAGCTGGGGCATCTGGTGCGGGAGGTCCGCCGATAGGCGACGGACCGGACAGGTGCAGGGTGCAAGGTGCAATGTGCCAGGAGGCGCCGGACCTGACGCGACGGCGCGTCTTATTCAGTAAAGAAGCCGCGCGCCAGTCGTCCGCCGCGCCACCACGCACCTTGTGCACCCCGTGCACCATGCACGATGCACTGGTATGACTACACGCATGCGTCCGATTCGCGACACGATCGCGCTCGACAAGGCGCGGCAGCTGATTCTGGACGCCGCCGTGCCGGTCGATCGCGTCGAGCGCGTGCCGCTCCCCGAGGCCGACGGCCGCGTCGTCGCGGTCGAGATCGCATCGGCCGGCGACGTGCCGCCCTTCGACCGTGCGGCCATGGACGGCTACGCCGTGCGCGCCGAGGACACGTTCGGCGCCGGGCGCCACGCGCCGAAGACCCTCGAGTGTATCGAGAAGGTGCTCACCGGCGGGGTCCCGACCCGTGAGGTGGGACCGGGCCAATGCGCCGAGATCGCGACGGGCGCGCCGATGCCGCGGGGCGCCGACGCGGTCGTGATGGTCGAGGAGACCGAGCGCGCCGGCGACGACGCCGACGTGCAGGTGTTCACGCCCGTCTATCCGAAGCAGAACGTGGGGCGGCGCGGCGCCGACATCGCCACGGGCCAGACGATCACGCGGCCGGGCGACGTGATGAACCCGGCCCGCGTCGGCGCGGCGGCCGCCGCCGGCGTGGCCGAGGTGGCGGTCTACGCGAAGCCGCGCATCGCCATTCTCTCGACGGGGAATGAGATCGTCGAGCCGGGGCGCCCGCTCGGCCCCGGGCAGATCTACGACATCAACCGCTTCACGCTCGCCGCGGTCATCGCGCGGCACGGCGGCATCCCCGTGCCGGCCCCCGCGGCGCCGGACGACATCGACGAGCTCGGGACTGCCGTGGACGCGTGCCTCGCCGAGGACATGGTCGTCTTCTCGGGCGGGAGCTCGGTCGGCGAGCGCGACCTCATCCTGGACGTGCTCCAGCGGAAGGGCACGGTGGCCTTCCACGGCGTCGCCGTGAAACCGGGCAAGCCGACCGTCTTCGGCCTGATCGGCGGCACGCCCGTGCTCGGCATGCCGGGCTACCCGACCTCGTGCCTGTCGAACGCCTACTTGCTGCTCGTCCCGTTCCTGCGGCGCCTGGCGCGGCTGCCCGACTACCAGCCGCAGTCGCTCCACCTCCCCGTCTCACAGCGCATCGTCTCGACCACCGGCCGCCACCAGTTCTACACGGTGCGGATCGTGGACGGCCTGGCCGTGCCGGCGTTCAAGCAGTCGGGCGACATCACCAGCATGTCCCTCGCCGACGGCTACATCGAGATCCCGGCAGAGACCGACATCGTGGAGAAGGGCGAGGTGGTGGAGGTGAGGCTGTTCTAACAAGAATGTCGAATTCAGAATGTCGAATGTCGAATAGAAAGCTCAGAGCCCAGGTAACCGGCAAGAGGTATTCGACGTCAGCATTCGGCATTGCCATGTCCCGTGTCTCTACTCTGTCCTTTGCCCCTCCCTTCACCCTGCCCACCGACCGGGGCGAGATGGTCGCGCTCGAGGCGCTGCTCGCGAAGGGACCGCTCCTGCTGGCCTTCCACCGCGGCACCTGGTGACCGAACTGCCGCCGCCGGTTCGGCGAGCTGGCCCGTCACAGTCCTGAGTACGTCGCACGCGGCGTCGCGGTCGCAGCGATCGTCGCGCAGCGCGGCGACAAGGTGCGGCAGTACTTCGAGAAGACCGGACTCGAGCTGACGGTGCTGGTGGACGAGGAGCGCAGCGTCCTCAAGGCGTACGGCGTGTGGCACCGGCTCGGCCTCGACGCGTGGAACATCGCGCGACCGGCGCTCTTCCTGATCGCCCCGGACCGCACGATCCATTTCAGCTTCGTGGCCGACTCGCAGGGCGAGTTCCCCGGGCACGAGGAAGTCGTCGAAGCGATTGAAACCCTGAACAGGTGATGGGACTGGGGACTGGGGGCTGGGGGCTGGGGACTCGGGACTCGGAAGAACGTAAAGAGGCCGGAGCGGGCTTCCCCGCTCCGGCCTTCTTGCGTGAGCCGTGAGCCCTGAGCCGTGAGCCCTTATCGAGCCGCCTGCCCTGAGCGAGCGCAGCGAGTCGAAGGGGCCCCTACTTCCCGAACCGCTTCGCGACCGCGTTCCAGTTGACGACGTTCCAGAACGCCCCGACGTAGTCGGCGCGGCGGTTCTGGTACTTCAGGTAGTAGGCGTGCTCCCACACGTCGAGGCCGAAGATGGGCTTCTTGCCCTCCATGAGGGGACTGTCCTGATTGGCCGTGCTCTCGATGGCGAGCTTGCCGCCGGTCTCGACGAGCCATGCCCAGCCGCTGCCGAAGCGGCCCATGGCGGCCTTGCCGAACTGCTCCTTGAACGCGTCGAAGCTGCCGAAGGTGGACTTGAGGGCGTCGCCGAGCGCGCCCGTCGGGGCGCCGCCGGCCTTCGGTCCCATGATCTCCCAGAACATGGTGTGGTTCGCGTGGCCGCCGCCGTTGTTGCGCACCGCGGTGCGGATGGCCTCGGGCACCTTGTTGATGTCCTTCAGCAGATCCTGGACGCTCTTGCCCTGCAGGTCCGCGTGCGCCTGGAGCGCGTTCGTCAGGTTCGTCACGTAGCCGCCGTGGTGCTTGTCGTGATGAATGCGCATCGTCTGCTCGTCGATGTGCGGCTCGAGCGCGTTGTACGCGTACGGCAGCGGGGGAAGTTCGTGCGCCATGTGCAATCCTCCTCGGTCGATGGAAGAGCGCCGCCCCCGGGCGTCGCCCCTCGGTGAATGTCGTGTCGGGGACGGGAAAAGGGGGTCAGACCCCATTTTCGCAAGCCCGAGTCCGCACGGAAAACGGGGTCTGACCCCTATCCTTCCCGCGCCCCCTACGTGATCTCCAACATCCGGTCGAGCGCCACGCGGGCCCACCGCTTCCGCCCCTCCGGCACGACGACCCGGTTGTGCACCCGCCCCTCGATGAGCGACTCGAGCACCCACAGCAGGTGGTTGGGCGAGACGCGGAACATCGTCGAGCACAGGCAGCCGAACGGGTCGAGCGTTACCACCGTCCGCTCGGGTGCCACCTGGCGCGCCAGCCGGCTCACCAGGTGGATCTCGGTGCCGACGGCCCACACCGAGCCGGCGGGGCTCTCGGTCACGCGCTGGACGATGCGCTCGGTCGAGCCGGTCTCGTCGGCCGCCTGGACCACGTCGAACGTGCACTCGGGGTGCACGATCACCCGGCCGTCGGGGTGTGCGGCGCGGAAGCGGTCGATTTGCGCCACGGTGAACCGCTCGTGCACCGAGCAGTGACCCTTCCAGAGAATCAGGCGCGCGCGCGCGAGGGCATCCGGCGTCAGGCCGCCCAGCGGCTCGTCCGGATCCCAGACGACCATTTCGTCGAGCGGGACGCCCATCGCGCAGGCGGTGTTGCGGCCCAGGTGCTGGTCGGGCAGCATCAGCAGCGTCGCGGCGCGCCGCCAGCCCCACGCGAGCACGGCCGCGGCGTTCGACGAGGTGCACACCGCGCCGCCGTGCTCGCCACAGAAGGCTTTGATGGCGGCGGCCGAGTTGATGTAGGTGACCGGCAGCACGCCGGCGACGCCCGCCGCCTCGAGCTCGTCCCAGCACGTCTCGAGCTGATCGATCGTGGCCATGTCGGCCATCGAGCAGCCGGCCGCGAGGTCGGGCAGGATCACCTGCTGCCCGGGCGCCGCCAGGACGTCGGCGCTCTCGGCCATGAACTGCACCCCGCAGAAGACGATGTAGCGGGCGTCGGCGCGCGTGGCGGCCTGGCGCGAGAGCCTGAGCGAGTCGCCGGTGAAGTCGGCGAACCTGATGACCTCGTCGCGCTGGTAGTGGTGGCCGAGGATCACGACGGCGTCGCCGAGCGCGGCCCGCGCGGCGCCGAGCCGCGCATCCATCTCCTCGTCGCTCAGGCCGAGATAGGCCTCGGGCAGCGGCTGGCGCGTGCCGAGCTGCGCGTTCTCGTGCTCGGTGAGGAGCTGGACGTCCATGCGGCTCTGCAGGGGGCCCGGTCGGCCCTCACGGGTTTCTGGGGGAAATGCAAAATCTCATTGTACCACACGGGTCTCGGCGCCGGTCCCGGCGGGCGGCGCCACGGGCGGGGCCGGCCGGACGTCGTTGCCGTCGCGCACCACGCGGTACAGCGTGTCGCGCTCGACGGGCGTGCGGCCCGCGGCGCGGATCAGGCGGCCGATCGCCACCGGCGTCAGCGCCTCGGGCGTGCGCGCGCCGGCCATGTGGTAGATCCGCTCTTCCTGGACCGTCCCGTCGAGGTCGTCCACGCCGAACCAGAGCGAGGTCTGGGCGACGTCGACACCGGTGGCGATCCAGAAGGCCTTGACGTGCGGGATGTTGTCGAGCAGCAGCCGGGCGACGGCGTGCACGCGCAGCGTGTCCGAGGCCGTGGGCGCGGGCAGCTTCCGCATCTGGTTGTTGTCGGGGTGGAAGGCGAGCGGGATGAACGCCTGGAAGCCGCCGGTCTCGTCCTGCAGCGCGCGGGCGCGCAGCATGTGGTCCACGCGCTCGGCCGCCGTCTCGATGTGCCCGTAGAGCATCGTGACGTTGGTGCGCATGCCCAGCCGGTGCGCCGTGCGGTGGATGGACAGGTAGCGGTCGGCGTCGCACTTGTCGTGGCAGATCTTGCGGCGCACGCGCTCGGCGAAGATCTCGGCGCCGCCGCCCGGCAGCGAGTCGAGCCCCGCCGCCCGCAGCGCGACCAGCACCTGCTCGTCGGTCATCGTGTAGAGGTCGGCGAAGAACGCGATCTCGACGGCCGTGAAGCACTTCAGGTGCACGTCGGGTCTGATGCGCTTGAAGCCGCGCAGCAGATCCGTGTAGTAGCTGAACGGCAGGTCGGGGTGCAGGCCGTTGACCACGTGGATCTCGGTGAGCGGCTCATCGCGGCGCCGGCGCAGCTTGTCCCACGCCTGCTCCAGCGACAGCGTGTAGGACCCCTCGTCGCCCGGCCGCAGCCGCGCGAACGAGCAGAACAGGCAGCTCGCCACGCAGACGTTGGTGGCTTCGATGCGGATGTTGTTGTTGAAGAAGGTGCGGTCGCCGTGCCACCGCTCGCGCTCGCGGTTGGCCAGCCAGCCGACCGCCAGCAGGTCCGGGCACTCGAACAGGCGGACCCCGTCCTCGAGACCGAGGCGCTCGCGCGCCGCGAGACGGTCGGCGATGTCGGCGAGGCCGCCGTCGGCCAGGCGCTGGCGCATAGGGGCTAGGCCACCCCCATCAGCTGGACGCGCAGGGAGCGGGCGCGCGGCCCGTCCAGCTCGCCCAGGAGGATCCGCTGCCATTGCCCGAGCACCAGCTCGCCGCCGCTCACCTGCAGCGTCAGGCCGTGGCCGAGCAGGAGCGCCCGGATGTGCGCGTCGGCGTTCATGCGGTCGCAGTCGGAGTGGTCGGGATTGTTGTGCAGCCACTCCGCGTCGCGCGCGACCATCTGCTCCAGGAACCGCTTGATGTCGGCGAGGAGCGCCGCCTGCGCCTCGTTGATGAACACCGTGCAGGTCGTGTGGAGCGAGGACAGGCTGACCAGCCCCTCGCTCACGCCGCGGTCCCGCACGAGCGCCATGATCCGGTCGGTCAGGTCGATCAGCTCGATACGCTGTTGGGTTTCGACGACGATCGTCTCGGCGTGCACCGTGATGCCGGCCACCGACATGGACACGTCGCGGACCGGCAGATCGCGCGCCGTCAGGATCGAACGCTTGCTCATGCGGGCCTCGTCTCCAGCCGGGCCGTCCCGCGGCGGCCACGATCACCGGATCCTACTCAAAACACGGCACAACCGACCAACCTCGCCCGGGCGCCCAGGCTCTCTCGTCGGCTGACCGTCCGGATGATCAATTCTGCCATGCTATACTCGCCGCAGCAACCGACGCTCACCCGGCGACTTCGGGAAGTGGGTGCGAATCCCACACGGTGCCGCCACTGTAAGCGGGGAGCGAACGGTCCGATCGCGCGCGGCCGACCCCGGCAGCCACGGCTGCGGGACCCGCCGGTCCGTGCGCCGCCACTGTGTCCACTCGCGGGCATGGGAAGGCGTGGGCCGTCGCGGCGATCCGCAAGTCAGGATATCGAGTCACCGGGTCCGTCCTTTTCCCCCGTCGCGGCCGCCCGGCCGGGACGGGGATCGGCGCGTCTCACGCCGAGGAAAGGCATCCCGTGATTCGTCCTCTCCGCTTCCCCATTTTCCTCTTTCTTCTCCTGAGCTGGCTGGCGCTCGGCGCGCCGGCGGTCTCCGCCGCGACGATCCGCGGCGCGGTGACCGATCCGCACGACCGCCCCGTCGCCGGCGCGCGGGTGCTCGTCACCGCCGGCGGCGCGGTCGTCGCCTCGGTCGCCACCGACGCCTCCGGGCGCTACGTCGTGGACGGCCTGCCGGCCGGCACCTTCGTGCTGCAGGTGGCGGCCGAGGGCTTCCGCAACGAGCCGATCGCCGTGCGCCTCGCAACAAAAGACGACGACCGTACGGTGGCAATCCCGCTGCAGCTCGCGGCGGTCGAAGAGTCGGTGGTCGTGTCGGCGTCGCACGTGGAGGTGCCGCTCTCCGAGGTGCCCGACAGCGTGACGGTGCTCACGCGGGCCGACCTCCAGGCGCGCCAGATCGAGACCGTCGTGGACGCGCTGCGTCTGGTGCCCGGCCTGACGGTGACGCAATCGGGCAGCGTCGGCGGAATCACGTCGCTCTTTCCGCGCGGCGGCGAGTCGGACTTCACGCTCGTCCTCGTGGACGGTGTCGAGGTGAACTCGTTCGGCGGCGGCTTCGACTTCTCCGAGCTCCCGGTGGCCGACATCCAGCGCATCGAGGTGGTGCGCGGCCCGGAAAGCGCGATCTACGGCGGTGGCGCGATTGGCGCGGTCGTGCAGATCGTGACGCGCCGGGGCGGCGCACCCGCGGCCGACGCGTCCATCGAGGCCGGCGGGCTCGGCACGACGCGGGTCACCGCGTCCACGTCCGGCTCGGCGGGCGCCTGGCAATGGGGCGTGGCCGGCGAGCGGCTGGCGAGCGACGGCTTCACGGGCCTCGCGCCCGCCAACGGCCGGCGCGTGTCGAACGACGACTACGACGGGCGGCACGTCAGCGCGAGCGGCGGCTGGCAGAGCGCGAACGGCGCGACGATCGACGGCGTGGTGCGCGTCGAGCGGACCGAGCGCGGGTTTCCGGGCCCGTACGGATCCGATCCCGCGGGCCTCTTCCCGGGCGTGGACACGATCTCGCGGGGGCGGAACGACCGGCGGGTGTACGGACTGAACGGATCCTTCGCCCCGACGGACCGCGTCCGGCCGAGCGCCGCGCTGTCGTACACCGCGCTCGAGAGCGAGTTCAGGAGCCCCTACGACGTCTCGACGTCGGCTTCGCGGCGTCTGTCGGCGCGGGCGCAGGTGGACGTGCGCGCGACACAGGCGATCGGCCTCTCGGCGGGCGTCGAGGTGCTGCGCGAGCGGGCGGAGAGCACCTACATCACCGGCGCGGCCTACGAGCCGGTGCCGATCGAGCGCAGCCTGCAGGGCGTCTTCGTGGAGGGCCGCGGCGACGCGGGGTCGCGGCTGTTCGTGACCGCGGGCCTGCGCGTCGAGCGCATCCACCGCGACGCGCTCGAGCTCGACCCCAACCCGTACGCGCCGCGCCCGGCCTTCCCCGCCGACACGCGCGTCGCGGCGACGCCCAAGGTCTCGGCGGCCTTCTTCCTGCAGGCGCCGGCGGCGCGCGCCCGGGCGTGGACGAAGCTCAAGGCGAGCGCGGGCACGGGCATCCGCCCGCCCGACGCCTTCGAGATCGCGTTCACCGACAACCCGGCGCTCAAGCCCGAGCGCAGCCGCAGCGTCGACGCGGGTGTCGAGCAGGCGCTCGCCGGCGGCGCCGTGCGGCTCGACGCCACGCTCTTCGCGAACCACTACGACGACCTGATCGTGGCCGTCGGCCGCTCGCTCCAGGACGCGAGCAAGTTCCGCACCGACAACATCTCGAACGCGCGGGCGCGCGGTCTCGAGCTGGCGGCGGCGGTGCGGCCGGCCGCGGGCGTCGAGGCGACGTTCACCTACACCTTCCTCGACACGGAGATCCTGGCGGTGGACGGCCTCGCCGGCGTGGCGCCGTCGCCGTTCTCGCCGGGCGACCCGCTCGTCCGCCGGCCGCAGCACCAGGCGGCGCTCGATCTCGTGCTGCAGCACGGGCGGCTCTCGGGCTTCGCGCGCGTCGGCGGGCGCGGGCGCATGCTCGACACCGAGCCGAATCTCGGCGTCTCCGGCGGCCTCTTCGAGGCGCGGGGCTACGTCGTCGCCGACGCCGGCGCGTCGTTCGCGCTGGGCGGCGGCCTCGAGGTCTTCGGCCGGGTCACCAACCTGCTCGACCGGCAGTACGAGGAGACGCTCGGGTATCCGGCGCCGCCGCGCGCGGTCTTCCTGGGAGTGCGGCTTGCTCACGGCCGATGACGTCCACTTCGGGTACGACGCCGCGCCGGTGCTCGCCGGGGTGAGCGTCTCGGTGGGCCGGCAGGGCCTCGTCGGCGTCCTCGGGCCCAACGGGTCCGGCAAGACGACCCTGCTGCGCCTGCTGGCCGGGCGGCTGCGGCCGCGCGCGGGCTCGGTCCGGCTCGACGGCCGCGAGGTGTCGGGGCTCTCGCGCGCGGCGCTCGCCCGCCGCATGGCGGTGGTGCCGCAGGAGACGCACCTCGCATTCGACTACAGCGTGATGGAGATCGTGCTCATGGGCCGCTACCCGCACCTGGGCCCATTCGAGCTCGAGGGCCCGCGCGATCTGGCGATCGCGCGTGACGCGCTCGCCGCGACGCGGACCGCGGCGCTCGAGGCGCGGCCGTTCAACACGCTCAGCGGCGGCGAGAAGCAGCGCGTGATCATCGCGAGCGCGCTCGCGCAGCTCGATCGCCGCGCCGAGAACGGCGGCACGCGCGCCGACTGGGGCGACGGGCTGCTCCTGCTGGACGAGCCGACGGCCTCGCTCGACATCGGCTACCAGCTCGACATCCTGGCGCTCCTCCGGCAGCTCTGGACCGACCGCCACGTCACGATCCTCGTCTCCACGCACGACCTCAACCTGGCCGCGGGTCTCTGCCGCGACCTGGTCCTGCTCAAGGACGGCCGCGTGCTGGCGTCGGGGCCCACCGCGGCCGTGCTGACGCCGGCCCACATCCGCGCGTTGTACGGCGTGGAGGCCGAGGTGCGCCCCCACGCCGCCGCCGGCCACCTGACCGTCGTGCCGATCGGCCGCGTGGGAGACGAGGGCGCCCGGCCGTGACGAGCATCCGCGGGCGGTTGTGGCGCACGCTGCCCCTCTTCGCCGCCGCCGCGCTCGTGGCGTGCGCCGTGGCGCCCCTGGTCGGCTCGACCCACCTCGATCTCCTCAAGGCGCTCGACCCGTCGATCCCGTTCGCGCGCAACACCGACGCGCAGATCCTTTTCGTGGCGCGGCTGCCGCGCACGCTGGCGGCGGCGCTCGTCGGGAGCGCGCTCGCCACGGCGGGGGTCGTCTTCCAGGGGCTGCTCCGCAACCCGCTGGCGACGCCGTTCACGTTGGGCGTATCGGCCGGCGCGTCGCTCGGCGCGATGCTGGCCATCACCTTCGGCTGGACACTCGCCTTCGCGGGCCTCTCGCCGGTGCCGCTCGCGAGCTTCGTCGGCTCGCTCGGCGCCGTCGGCATCGTGTACGCCCTCGCGCAGGCGCGGCACCGCGGGCTCTCGACGAGCGTACTGCTGCTGGCGGGCGTGACGATGAACGCGTTCTTCTCGGCGCTCATCCTCTTCGTCCAGTACTTCGCGAACTTCGCCGAGGGCTACCGCACGATCCGGTGGCTGATGGGCGACCTCGACGTGAGCAGCTACGAGCCCCTCCTGGCGGCGCTGCCCTTGCTCCTCGCCGCGTTCGTCGCCTTCGCGTGGCTGCCGCGCCAGCTCAACGTGCTGAGCCTCGGGTCCGAGAGCGCCGAGGCGCGCGGCATCGACGTCGACCGCGCGCAGCGGCTCGCGTTCTTCAGCGCGTCGCTCGCGACGGGCGCGGCCGTCTCGGTGGCCGGCCCCATCGGCTTCATCGGCATCGTCGTGCCCCACATGGTGCGCCTGGTGGTCGGCGCCGACCATCGCGTCGTGCTGCCGGCGTCGGCGTTCTTCGGCGCGGCGTTCCTCGTGGCCTGCGACGTCGTTGCGCGCACGGCGCTCGCGCCGATCGAGCTGCCCGTGGGCGTCGTCACGGCCGTGACCGGAGGCCCGTTCTTCCTATGGCTGCTCGTCAGACGGCGGTAGCGCGCCGGGTGGCACAGGTCTCAGACCTGTGCCACATGGTGCTGCTCCTCGCGCTCTTTGTGTCCACTGGCGCCTCGGCCGGACCGGTGCCGTCGCGCATCGTCTCCGTCGTGCCCGCCGTCACCGAGATGCTGTTCGCGATCGGCGCCGGCCCGCAGGTGGTCGGCGTGGGCAGCTTCGACACCTATCCGCCCGAGGTGAAGGCACGGCCGCGCGTGGGGGGCCTGCTCGACCCGGACCTGGAGCGCATCCTGAGCCTCCATCCGGACCTGGTGGTCGTCTACGACACGCAGACCGACCTGCGGCAGCAGCTCGCGCGCGCTTCGATCCCCACCTTCGACTACGTGCATCGGGGCATGCCGGACATCTTCTCGACGATGCGGGCGATCGGCGCGCGGGTGGGCCGGGCGGACGCCGCCGCACGCGTGGCCGCGGGCATCGAGGCCCGGCTCGACGCGATCCGCCGCCGGGTGGCGGGCCTGCCGCGGCCGCGGACCCTCGTCGTGTTCGCCCGCGACCGGCTGGCGCTGCGCAACATCTACGCGAGCGGGGGCGTGGGCTTCGTGAACGACATGCTGGAGGCCGCCGGCGGCGAGAACGTCTTCGCCGACGTGCACCAGCAGGCGGTGCAGGCCACGAGCGAGCTCGTGCTCGCGCGCGCGCCCGACGTGATTCTGGAGCTACGCGGCGACTTCGAGTCGATCCCCGTGGAGGACCGGGACCGGGAGCGGCACGTGTGGGACGCGCTGTCGTCGGTGCCCGCGGTCCGCGACTTCCGCATCTTCATCCTGGTGAACTCGAGCCTCGTCGTGCCCGGGCCGCGCGTGGCGGACGGCGTCGAGCTGATCGCACGCGCGTTACACCCCGGGGTGTTCAAGTGAGCAGAGTGCTCGTCTCCTGGAGCAGCGGCAAGGACAGCGCGTGGATGGTCCACGTGCTGCACGGGACGCCGGGCGTCGAGATCGGCGGGCTGCTGACCTCGTTCAACGCCGACGCGGACCGGGTGTCGATGCACGCCGTCAGGCGGGCGCTCGTCGAGGCGCAGGCCGCGGCCCTCGGCCTGCCACTGACCTCCGTCGAGCTCCCCTACCCGTGCTCCAACGAGATCTACGAGGCGCGCATGCGCGAGGCGGTCGCCGCGGCCGTCGCCGCGCGCTACACGCACGTGGCCTTCGGCGATCTGTTCCTCGAGGACGTGCGGCGCTACCGGGAGGAGCGGCTCGCGGGCGCGGGTCTCGAGCCGCTGTTCCCGCTCTGGGGACGGCCGACGCCGGCACTGGCGCGCGAGATGGTCGCCGGCGGCCTGCGGGCCACCATCACCTGCGTGGACCCGCGCCAGCTCGACGCGTCGTTCGTCGGGCGCGCGTTCGACGCGGCGCTCCTCGACGCGCTGCCACCCGCGGCCGATCCCTGCGGCGAGCGCGGCGAGTTCCACTCCTTCGCGTGGGACGGCCCGATGTTCGCCCGGCCCGTGCCCGTCACGCCCGGCGCGGTTGTCGTCCGCGACGGGTTCGTGTTCCAGGATCTCGCGCCGGCCGCGGCGTCCTGACCGTCGCCGACCGGTTCGGGTAGACTGTGGCGGCTTGCCGAAGGTGGCGGCCGCGCGGGGCGCGCCACGGGCGCGCCCCGCGCGAACGGAGCGGGGATCGTGGGGCCCCCGCGAGTGAGCGCGTAGGGGGGTCCGCGGGGGCGAAGCCCCCCGGGACCGAATTGGAGGGGTCATGGCCGAAGCCAGCAGCGCCCGTCGTGGAGGTCTGTCGCTCACCCAGAAGATCATGCTCGGCCTCGTCCTCGGCGTCCTCGCCGGTGCCTGGGCCAGCTGGATGTATCCGGAGGGCGTGGCGGCGGCCGCGGGCGCCCGCGAGACGTGGCTGAAGCTGTTCAACACGGGCGGGCAGATCTTCCTGCGGATGATCAAGATGATCATCGGTCCGCTGCTCTTCTCGACGCTCGTCGTGGGCGTGGCGGGCGGCGGGCATGCCAAGACCGTCGGCCGCATGGGCCTGCGCGCCATCATCTACTTCGAGGCCGTCACGACGGTCGCGCTCTTCCTCGGCCTGGCCGCGGTGAACCTGGTGAAGCCCGGCGTCGGCGTGAACCTGCCGCAGACCGCCGAACAGATCACCGCGACCCCCCAGACGTGGGACCAGATCATCCTCCACCTCGTACCCGAGTCCGCGATGCGCGCCATGTCGGAGAACGACGTGCTCCAGATCGTCGTCTTCAGCCTGGTCTTCGCGCTCGCGCTCGGGATGCTCGGCGAGAAGGGCAAGGTGATGGTCGAGTGGTGCGAGACGCTCGCCGAGGTGATGTTCAAGTTCACGAACATCGTGATGAAGTTCGCGCCCGTCGGCGTCGGCGCGGCTGTCGCGGCGACCATCGCGCGCAGCGGAGTCGGGGTGCTGGTGAACCTCATCTGGCTGATCGGCACGGTCTACGTCACGACGGCGCTGTTCCTTGCGGGCGTGCTGCTGCCGATTGCCTGGTTCTTCAAGGTTCCCATCCGCAAGTTCGTGAAGATGGTGCGGGAGCCCGCCCTCATCGCCTTCTCGACGACGTCGAGCGAGGCGGCGCTGCCGCGGGCGCTCGAGGCCATGGAGCGGCTCGGGTGCCCGCGGCGGATCGTGTCCTTCGTGCTGCCGCTCGGCTACACCTTCAACCTCGACGGCACCACGCTCTTCCTCTCGCTCGCGGCCATCTTCGTGGCGCAGGCCGGCGGCATGCACCTCACCATCGCCCATCAGCTCACGATGATGCTGACGCTCATGCTCACCAGCAAGGGCGTCGCCGGCGTGCCGCGCGCGGCCACGGTCATCCTCGCGGCCACCGCCGCGCAGTTCAACCTGCCGCTCGAGGGCGTGATGCTGGTCTTCGGGGTGGACGCGCTGATGGACATGGTCCGCACCATGACCAACGTCATCGGCAACTGCCTGGCGACGGTCGTGATCTCGAAGTGGGAGAACGACTTCAGCGAGGCCAGCGACGAGGATCTCGACCAGGCGCTGGCGCGCGGCGAGGCCTGACCGGGCTCAGGCCACGAACTCCACGCGCACCTTCGCCGGAATCAGCTTCCGCTCGTACGCCTCGTCCATCAGGCGCACGACGGCCTCGCGCCCGCGCTCGCCGTAGTCCAGCGTGAGCTGGTTCACGTACATCCCCACGAAGCGATCGGTGCGCGTCCGGTCGAGGCCGCGCCCGAACTGCTGCGCGTACTCGATGGCCTCCGCGCGGTGCTCGAGGCCGTAGGCGATGCTGTCGCGCAGCAGCCGCGACACGCGCCGCATCGTCTCGGGCCCGAGATCGCGCCGGATGACGTTGCCGCCGAGCGGCAGCGGCAGCCCGCCGGTGCGGTCGGCCCACCACTCGCCGAGATCCACCATCTTGCGCAGCCCCTCCTCCACGTAGGTGAGCTGGCCCTCGTGGATCAGCAGCCCGGCCTCGGCGCGCCCCTCGAGCACGGCCCGCTGGATCTGGTCGAACGGCACCACCTCGTACGTGAAGTCCGGGTCGTAGAGTCGCAGCGCGAGATAGGCGGTGGTCAGCGTGCCGGGCACCGCCACGCGGATGCCGGCGAGCGACGTCGGGCCGTCCGGCCGCGTGACGAGGATGGGGCCGTAGCGGTCTCCCATGCTCGCGCCGTGCGGCAGCAGCGCGTATTTCTCGGCGAGGTGCGCGAAGGCGTGGAACGAGACGGCGGTCACCTCGTACCGGCCGTCGAACGCCGCGCGGTTGAGCGTCTCGATGTCGGCCAGCACCTGCGCGACCTCGATCCCGCCCGTCGGCACGTGGCCGGACGCGAGGCCGTAGAACATGAACGCATCGTCGGAGTCGGGGCTGTGGGCAACGGTGATCTTCATGAGTGGTTCGATTCGGAAGCGTTGACGGATGAGCGCGTCTACAGAGGAAGGTCGGTGAGGCTCCGCAGCCACGCCTCGACCGCCGGCGGGCCGGACAACCGCATCGCGGCGGCCGACTCGCGGTCGCCGACGACGATCGTCAGGCCGCTCGAGCCGATGGCCTCGAAGGCGTCCTCGTCGGTCACGTCGTCGCCGAGGTAGACCGGCCACGCCGGTCCGTGGCGACGCTCGACGTCGGCCCGGATCCAGCGCACCGCGTGCCCCTTCGTCCAGGGGATGTTGGGCAGGATCTCGATGACGGCCGACCCGGGCAGCATGCGGAAGGTGCGTCGCGCGAGGTGCGGCCCGACGACGCGCTCGACGATGCGGCGCGCCTCGGCGCGGTGCGCGGGCGACGCGAGACGGGTGTGCACGGCCACCGACAGGTCCTTGTTCTCGAGCCGCACGCCGTCGAGCGCCGACAGGTGAGCGTCCAGCGCGCGCGCCAACACCTGCAGGAGCCCCCGCGTCTCGGCCACCCGCTCGTGCACGAACGACGCGCCGGCGCCCGCGATCTCCAGGCCGTGCAGGCCGGCGTAGTACACCGGCGCCTCCAGGCCCGCCCGCGCGCGCAAGTCCTCGAGCCGCCGGCCGCTCACCAGCCCCACGGTCACGCCGGGGCGCCGCGCGAGCGCGTCCAGCAGATCGCGCCGCGCGCGGTCGAGGTACACCGACTCGGGCGCCGGCCGGAACTCGCACAGCGTGCCGTCGAAGTCCGACAGCAGCAGCAGGCGGCGGCCGGCGGGCCGCCGCCCGACCGCCTCGACCGCGCGCGCCACGGCTGGATCGCCGGACGCCTCCGGCGCCGCCGCCTGTTTCCGCTGGCTCGTGCTCCTCATCTGAGATCGGGTCCGGTCGCCGCACGCGAGCGCGCCGTGCCGGGATACGACACCGCGCCGTGCTCCTCGAGGTCCGCCAGGATCTCGGACGCCCACCGGAACACGTCGCTGCCGGCCACCGTCTTCTGCAGCGCCCGCATGCGCGTCCGCCGCTCAGCCGGCGGCATGTCCACCGCCCGCGACAGCGCGCGCGCGAAGCCCTCCACGTCGTACGGGTTGATGATCAGCGCGTCGGTCAGCTCCTGCGCCGCACCGGCCAGCTCGCTCAGCACCAGCACGCCGTCCAGGTCCTGCCGCGCCGCGACGAACTCCTTCGCCACGAGGTTCATGCCGTCGTGCAGCGAGCTGACGATGCAGAAGTCGGCCAGGCTGAAGAGCGCGACGAGCCGTCGCAGCTTGAGCGCCGACTTGCGGTAGCGAATGGGCTCGTGGCCCTCCGCCGTCCGGTGGCGCGCGTTGATGTCGGCAACCTTGCGGTCGATCACCGCCTCGATGTTCCGGTAGCTCGCGATCCGGCTGCGCGAGGGCACGCCGACCTGCACGAACGTGACCTTGCCCCGCAGGTCCGGCCGGTCCGCCAGCAGCTGATCGATCGCGTCCAGCCGCTCCGGAATGCCCTTCGTGTAGTCGAGCCGGTCCACGCCGACGCCGATGATAGGCGTCGTGATCTGCAGCTCGCGCCGCAACCGGTCCATCTCGGCCTTCAGCGCCTCGTCGGTGGCGAAGGCGAGAATCCGATCGTAGTCCACGCCGATCGGCACGGCCGTGACGCGCGTGAAGTGCCCGCCGAGCTCCACGAGGCCGCCCTGCACCGCGGCGCCGAGCTCCTCGCGCGCGGCCTGGACGAAATTGCGCCGGTCGCGCTCGACCTGGAACGCCAGCAGGTCGTTCGCGAGCAGCCCGCGGAGGAGGTCCCGGCGCCAGGGGCAAATGCGCAGCCGGTCCGCGTGCGGCCAGGGGATGTGCCAGAAGAGCGCCATCCGCACCTCGGGCCGCCGGCGCCGCAGCTCGGCCGCCACGAGCGCCAGGTGGTAGTCCTGGATGAAGACGGGGGTCCGCACGGCCGGGAGCTCCTCGTCGATCGTCTCGGCGAAGCGCGCGTTCACGCGCTGGTAGAACGCCCAGTCCTTCGCGCGGAAGATCGGACGCACGTGCACGACGTGGCAGAGCGGCCACAGGCCTTCGTTGGCGAAGCCGCCGTAGTAGCGCCGCTCCTCCTCCTCGGTGAGCCAGAGGCGGCGCAACCGGTAGCGCGGGCCGTCGGGTGGGACGCGCAGGCGGTCGTGTCGGTCCACCACGTCGCGGTCGGCCGGCCCGGCGCCGTGCGCAATCCAGGTGCCGCCCCGCTCGCGCATCAGCGCGTCGAGCGCCACCGACACGCCGCCCGGCGTCTTCGACCACCGCAGGCGCCCGTCCGGGCCGTACGTGTGCAGGTACGGCTCGCGGTTCGACACCACGATCAGCGGCCGCGTCGAGCGCGCGGCGACGGAGGAAGCTCCGGGCCCGGTCATGTTGCCCTTGATCTTACTGGCAGCGGGCCGTCCGGCCAAAGGACACATGCGCGGAAATCGCGCCGGGTGCCGCTAAGTGCGGATGGCGGCGCAACTTGCCGAACCCGTGGCCCTGCGCTACTCTCGGCCCGATGAAACTGGCCGTCCCGCGCCCCGGCCGCGAGACCCGCCTGCTGCTGCTCACGCTCGGCGTGTCGGTCGTGATGCTGCTGGTGCTCGCCCGCTTCCGCTTTCCGGAGGAGCGGGGCGTGCCGACGCTGCCCGACCGGCCGCCGGCCGCGCCCTTGGAGCGCCTCGCGGCGCGGGCCACCTACGACGAGCTCGCCTCGATCGTCGGCGAGCTCGAACGGCGGATCGCGCCGGCGCTCGTCGTGCTGCAGCTCAACCCGCGGGGCGAGTGGGGGCCGCGCGCCGCCGGCACGGCGGGCGTCAACCCGGCGGCGGACACC
>JAHECP010000294.1 GCA_024641665.1 Acidobacteriota bacterium | reverse complement strand
GCGCCGGCGCGCGGGCCGCCAGCGTCGCCACGGCCGATCGGAGGCGCGGCGCGGGATCGCCGGCGTCCACGAGGAGGATCTCGACGGCCACGCCGCGCTGGGCCGCCGCGCTCGCGACGGTCCGGCGCACGTCGTCGGTCCACGCGTCCGGCACAACGACGATCGACACGCGGTCAGCCATGCGAGCGGCCTCCCCGCCTCAACCACCAGCCGTACGCGGCCCGCAGGGGCGCCGTCACCTTCCAGCTCATCGACCCGCGCAGGTCGCCCACCTCGTACTCGAGCGCGGCCACCCGCCCCTCGAGCCGGGCCAGCTCCGCCTCGCGGGCCCGCTCCTGCTCCACGCGCGCGACCTTCGCGCGCATCGCGGCCAGCTCCTCGCGCGTGCGGCTGATCTGGGGCAGCAGCCAGCCGTGATGGTCGAGGTCCAGATCGTGGATCTCGGCGAGCAGCCGCGCGATGTCGGCTTCGCGGCGCCGCGTCAGCTCCGCCAGGTGGCGCCGGTAGCTCTCGCGGTGTTTGTCCAGGATCTGCCGGAAGACACCGAGGTGCACGTCGCCCTGCATCATCACGCGGCTCATCGAGCCGGGACGCCGGCGGTAGTGGAACAGCACCTCCGGGATGATCGTCCCGCGGTAGCCGCGCTCGAGCAGCGTCAGCCAGAAGTCCCAGTCCTCGCAACCCTCGCGGAACGACTCGTCCCAGCCGCCGACGGCGACGACGACCTCGCGGCGGACGAGGGCGGCGCCGTTGAGCGTGTTCGTGTCGAGCACGGCGGCGAGGTCGCACCGCTCGGGCGTCCAGTCGCGCTCGTCTTCGCCGAAGGTGCGGACCCAGTGCGACGCGAACGCGAGCGACGGGTCGGCGTCGAGCACGGCCAGCGAGCGCTCGAGGTAGGCCGGCGCCAGGCGGTCGTCGGCGTCGAGCGCGCACAGGTACTCGGCCGACGTCCGGGCGGTCCCGAAGTTGCGCGCGGCCGACAGGCCGCGGTTCTCCGTGCGAAAGACGCGGGTGCGCGGCCGCTCGCACCGGTCGAGCACCCGCCGCGTCGCCTCGTCGGTGGACCCGTCGTCGACGACGATGACGTCGAACGTCTGGACGGTCTGCGCGAACACGCTCTCGAGGGCCTCGTCGAGGTACGCGCCGAGGTTGTGGCACGGCACGACGAAGGTGATCCGCGGCGCGACGGCGTCGGCCATCAGGCGTGCCCCTCCCCGCCGGCCGCCGGGCCGGCGCCTTCGGTCAGGAGGCGCATGTACGCGTCCGCCACGGCCCCGGCGTCGTCGTCCATCACGATGCGGCCGCCCTCGAGCAGGAGCGCCCGTTCGCAGAACCGCTCGATCGTGTGCGGCTCGTGGCTGACGAGCAGCAGCGTGTGGCCCGCGGCACGCAGCGCCTGGAAGCGGTCCTGGCAGCGCTCCCGGAAGCCCGCGTCGCCGACCGCGAAGATCTCGTCGAGAATCAGGACCTCACGCACGGCGCGGAAGGCGACCGCGTAGGCGAGCCGGGACGCCATGCCGCTCGAGTAGTACCGCAGCTCGAGCTTGGCGAACCGCTCGAGGCCCGCGAACTCGAGGATCTCGTCGGTCGCCGCGCGCAGCTCGCCGAGCGACAGGCCCATCACGCAGCCGAGCAGGTCGATGTTGTCGATGGCGTCGAGGTCGGGATTCCAGCCGACGCCCAGCTCCAGAATGGGCGTGATCCCGGCGCGACGAACGATCGTGCCCCCGTCGGGCGGATAGATGCCCGTGATGACCTTCAGCAACGTGCTCTTCCCGCCGCCATTGCGCCCCATCAGCCCGAGCGTCTCGCCGCGTCTGAGCTCGAAGCTCACCGAGTCGAGCACCTGCAGCGTCTCGCTCGGACGCGGCCGGAACAGATCGAGGACGTGCTCGCGCACGGTCTCCCGGCGCACGCTGGGAATCCTGAACCGCTTCGAGACGTTCCGGACCTCGATGAGTGGGGTGGCAGGCACGGCTACACGTACTCCGCGATGCGCGCCGACGCCAGCCGATAGACGAGCATGCCGACGCCCACGATGACCAGCGTCTCCGCGGCGAGGTAGACGTGCGCCGCGAGCGACGGGATCGCGCCGTCCACGAGCACCGCGCGCGAGAACATCATGACCGGCGTCGGCGGCCACAGGTACAGGTAGATGTGCAGCCGCTCGGGCAGGATGTCGAGCGGGTAGATGATCGGCGCCACGAAGAAGCCCGCGTGGATCACCACCTCCCAGATCTGGTTGAGGTCCCTGAACCGCATGAACAGCACGCTCGCCGCGAGCGAGAAGCCCGTCACGATGCCCAGGTACTGGACCTGGTACCAGGCGTAGAGCGCCACGGTCGCCGGCCGCAGCGCGTGCCCCTGCACCAACAGCACGAAGACGAACGCCGCCGAGAACAGCGCCAGCGTGATGACCGCGTTCGACGACGAGGTGACGACGAGCACCCAGCGCGGAAAGCGCGCCTTGGTCAGGAGGAAGCCTTTCGCGCGCAGCGAGAGCAGCCCCGTCTTGGTCGCTTCGCCGAAGAACTCGTAGAGGAACAGCCCGATGATGAGGTTCAGCTTGTAGGCCGGGTTCGACGCGAAGACGAACGAGAACACCGCGTAGAGCACGAAGAACATCGTGACCGGCTTGAGGAGGGCCCAGAGGAAACCGCCGATCGTCCCGTGGTAGCGCGTCTTGAAGTCGGTGCGGACGAGGGTCCAGATGAGGCCGGCAAGATGGGCGCCCTCCCGCTCGACACGGCGCGCGGGCGCGGCCGTGCCAGTCGCCCTCGGTGACTCGTCGGTCCTGGCGATCTCCGGCATCGGGAGGCTTCGCGAACCCTGATACTATACGGCACCGGACGCCGGTGCGAAACCGCCAAATGCTGCCGCTGCGCATCCTGCACGTGACGCCGTACTTCGAGGGCGCCTGGGCCTACGGCGGCATTCCGCGGCTGGCCACCGCCCAGGCGAAGGCGCTCGCCCGGCTGGGCCATCACGTCACCGTCTGCACGACCGATGCCGGCGACGCGCGGGCGCGCTGGCCCGGTCCGGCCGACCGCGCGGCGTTCGACACCCGCGTGTTCCCCAATCGGTCCAACCGGGCGGCATACCGCTACCAGCTGTTCATGCCCGTGGGCCTCGGGCCGTACCTCGCGCAGCACGCCGCCCGGTTCGACGTCGCGCACCTGCACGCCTGCCATCACCTCCTGGGCGTCGTCGCCGCGCGCCGGCTGACCCGCGCGCACGTGCCGTACGTGCTCCAGCCCAACGGCACGGCCCCGCGCCTCGAGCGGCGGCGGCTCGCCAAGCTGCTGTTCGACACGACCGTCGGCCGGCGCGTGCTGCCGGGCGCCGCGCGCGTCATCGCCGTGAGCGACGCCGAGCGGCGGCAGCTCGAGGAGGTCGGCGTGCCCGCCGTGCGCGTCGTCCTGGTGCCCAACCCGCTCGACCTCGACGAGTTCGCCGACCTCCCGTCGCCCGGCGCGTTTCGCGCCAGGCACGGCCTGGGCGACGCCCCGGTCGTGCTCTACCTGGGCCAGCTCACCCCCCGCAAGCGCCTCGACGTGCTGGTCGCCGCGTGTGCCGCGTTGGGACGCCCCGATGCCAGACTTGTGATCGCCGGTAACGATATGGGGGCTGGCGCCGCGGCCAGGGCCCGGGCGCAGGCGCTCGGGATCGGCGCTTGCACGCTGTTCACAGGTCTGCTGGCGGGCCCGGACCGGCTGGCGGCCCTCGTCGACGCGAGCGTGGTGGTGTACCCCTCGCAGCACGAGGTCTTCGGCCTGGTCCCGCTCGAGGCCCTGCTGTGCGGCACGCCGGTCGTCGTGGCGGACGACAGCGGCTGCGGCGAGATCGTGACGCGCGTCGGCGGCGGTCTCGTGGTCCCGCAAGGCGACGTGGCGGCGCTCGCGCGCGCCATCGCCGCCATCCTCGACCACCGGGACGACTGGCGTGAGCCGGTGATCGAGGCGGGCCGCCGGATCCGCGACGGGTACGGCGCGGACGCGGTCGCGGCGACGCTCGACGCGCTCTACCGCACGGTGGTCGCGGCCAGCGGACCGGCAGCATCATGACGGGCAACTCTCGTGAATCGGCGGGGACCCCTTCGCCCCGCGCCGCTCCCTCGCGCGGCGTCACGTTCGTCGTGCCGGTCTACGACGGCGCGCGCACGCTCGACACGACGCTCGCGTCGATCCTCGCCCAGGACGACGGCCGGCCGCTCGAGATCATCGCCGTCGACGACGGCAGCCGGGACCAGTCGCCGGACATCCTGGCGCGCTACGCGCGCGAGGCGCGCGTGCGCGTGCTGCCCGGCGCCGGCCGCGGCGCGGCCGCGGCCGTCAACCAGGCGCTCGTCGAGGCGCGTCACCCGCTGATCGCGCAGGTCGATCAGGACGTGACGCTCCTGCCGGGCTGGCTCGAACGCCTGGCCGCGGCCGTCGGCGAACCGGGCGTGGGCGCCGCGCAGGGTCGGTACGTCCCGTCGCGCGGCGGCGGCCTGTTCGCGCGCGTCATGGCGCTGGATCTCCTCGACCGGTACGACCAGCTGCAGGGCGGGCGCACCGACCACGTGTGCACCGGCAACTCGCTGTACCGCGCCGAGGCGCTCGGCGCGGTCGGCGGTCTCGACGAGTCACTGGGCTACGGCTACGACAACGACCTGAGCTACCGGCTCGCCGCGGCCGGATGGCGGCTCCGGTTCGTCCCGGACGCGACGAGCCGGCACCGGTGGCGCGAAGGTCTCGCGGGCTACCTGCGGCAGCAGTACGGTTTCGGCTACGGCCGGCTCGACGTCGTGGCGCGCCATCCGGCGCGGGCGAGGGGCGACGCGGTGTCGGGCGCCTCGATGATGGCCCACGCGCCGGCTGCGCTCCTCGCGCTCGCCCTGGGCCTGGTGGCCGCCGTCGCGGCAATCTCGCACCGATCGTGGACGGGCCCGGCCGCGGTGGCCGCGTTCGTCCTGGGCACGCTCGCGCTCGAACGGCTGGTCGCCGGCGTCCGCGCGGCGCTCCGGCACCACGATCCCGCCGGCCTGCTGTTCCCCATCGTCCATCTCGCCCGCGATATCGCCTGGTGTGCGGCCATCGCGGCGTGGACGGCGCGCCGCCTGCTGGGCCGCCGCGCCACGCCCGCGGCG
>JAHECP010000094.1 GCA_024641665.1 Acidobacteriota bacterium | reverse complement strand
CCGGCGTCGCGCTGCTGCTCGGCGTCCGCGTGATCGTCGCCGGGTTCGGCGTGGCGGCTGGCCTGGCGATCGTCGGGCGGCGGCCGCACGCCGCGCGGCTCGCCGCGCTCGCGCTCGTGCTGCTCGCGGCGGCCAGCCTCGTGTCCCTCCTCACGCCGATCCTGCCGAGCAATCTTCCGCCCGAGCTGAGGGCGTCCGCCGTCGTCGCCGTGGTGGTCTACTACGGCGCCTGGCTGGCGTACGTGCGGCTGTCCCGGCGCGTGCGACGGCTGTTCGACTGACCGGAAAATGGGGTCAGACCCCACACGGGCTCAGGCCGGCGGAAAACGGGGTCAGACCCCATCTTCCAGCACCGTGAGCACGATCTTGCCGAAGTGCCCGCTCGACTCCATGAGCCGGTGCGCGTCGGCCGCGCGCGCGAGCGGAAACGTCGC
Source organism: Acidobacteriota bacterium (assembly GCA_024641665.1). Lineage (GTDB taxonomy): Bacteria > Acidobacteriota > Vicinamibacteria > Vicinamibacterales > JAHECP01 > JAHECP01. The sequence continues at coordinate 19,388 of JAHECP010000094.1, read as the reverse complement.
GTGCACGATCGGCTTCATCTCGCCGCGCGCGACGAGCGGCCACACCCACTCGACGAGCGCCGCCGCGATCCGCCCCTTCTCGGCGACGGACCGTGGCCTGAGGGTCGAGCCGGTCACGACCGCGCGCTTCTGCATCAGCGTCACGAGGCTGAGCGTGGCCTTCGCGCCGCCCAGCAGGCCGATGACGACCAGCCGGCCCCCGCGCGCGAGCGCGTCGAGGTTGCGCGCCGCGTACTCGCCGCCGACGATGTCGAGGATTACGTCGGCGCCGCGCCCGCCCGTGGCCTGGCGCACGGCCTCGACGAAGTCCTCCTCGCGGTAGTTGATCGCGCGTTCCGCGCCGAGCCGCTCGCACGCCTCGCACTTCTCGGACGAGCCCGCCGTCACGATCACGCGCGCGCCGAGTGCGCGCGCGAGCTGGATCGCGGTCGTCCCGATGCCGCTCGCGCCGCCGTGCACCAGCAGAGTCTCCCCGGCGGCGAGACGGCCGCCGTCCACCAGGTTCGTCCAGACCGTGAAGCAGGTCTCGGGCAGGGCGGCCGCGCCCACCAGATCGAGACCCCGCGGAACCGGCAGGCACTGCGGGCCCGGCGCGGCGACGTACGCGGCGTAGCCGCCGCCGGCGACCAGCGCGCACACCTCGTCGCCGATGCGGAAGGACCGGCCGTCGGCATCCGCGGCGTCGGGTCCGGCGGCGACGATCGTGCCGGCCACCTCGAGGCCCGGCAGATCGGAGGCGCCCGGGGGCGGCGCGTAGTGACCCTGGCGCTGCAGGACGTCCGGCCGGTTCACGCCCGCCGCCGCCACCTCGATCAACAGCTCGCCAGGCCCGGGGGCCGGCACCGGGCGCTCGACGATGCGCAGAACCTCCGGTCCGCCGGGCTGGGAAATCTCGACCGCTCGCATCAGGTCTGGCAGGTGTGCCACCGCGTTCTCCTCGGCCCGCCCGCGGGCCTCTCGGATCTGATTATGCCGCCGGAGCGGGCGCCTCGGGGCAGAAGCCTGCATGGATCGGCGCCAATCCGCCGGCCATCCGGCTCGCCGGTCGCGGGTCCCTGTCGAAACGCCCGACCCTGTGGATCGACCGCCGACAATTCGGCAGGCCCGGTTGCGCACGTGGCGGCGAGCGTCGCTGTCGAGCCTGGCAACCTCATGCCTCTCATGCAGTTCCGGTCGGCCCGTTGAATCTGGCAACGCCATTGCTGGATCTAATCCCGCGCGTTCGGGCGATGCCGGGTTTCCGTGGCGTGCGTATCGACGGCGTTCCGGTGAGGGGGCTTCCGCAGGGCCGTGGGAGCGGGCCGGCGGCGGCGTGAAAGGAGCGGCGGATGCGGCACTTCTTCGAGCACAAGGAGCACCTGGTCCGGATGGCCGTGCTGTTCGTCGTCGGCATCCTGGCCTTCGTGGTCTTCCGCGAGATCATGGTGCCCGCCGGGTTCGGCGAGTACGGGCACTTCCGCGCGGGCGCGCTCGACGACGTGCGGGCGCACCCGGTGAAGTACGCGGGGCAGGCCACGTGCGTCCAGTGCCACACGGACATTGCCGAGCAGCGCGCGCAGGGCAAGCACGCGCACATCGGCTGCGAGGCCTGCCATGGGCCGCTGGCGACCCACGCCGAGGGCAAGTCGGACGAGGTGCCCACCAAGCCCGACCCGCGGGCGACCTGCCTGCGGTGCCACACGCAGAACGTCACCAAACCGAAGACCTTCCCCCAGATCGTTCCCGCCGAGCACAGCGCGGAAGGGCCGTGCACGGCCTGCCATCAGGCTCACTCGCCGAGCCTGTCGTAGCGCGCGGCAGGAGCCGGCCGGTTCCCAGGAGGCGGCGATGGATGAGACGCGACGCGATTTCCTGCTGAAGACGGGCAAGTTCATCGTGTTGTCCGCCGCGGCGGCAGGCGCGTGGGAGGCGGTGGTCCACGGGCAGCCCGATCGGGTGCCCGAGGCCTACCGACTGCTCGACCACTGGTGGGCGTTCACGATCGACATCGACAAGTGCATCGGGTGCGGCAACTGCGTGTACGCGTGCAAGAAGGAGAACGACGTGCCGCTCGAGCCGCAGTTCTCGCGCACGTGGGTCGAGCGCTATCACGTGAATCCGGACGACATGGAGCACCCGGAGGTAGACTCGCCCGACGGCGGCTACTTCGGCTTCCCGGAGAAGTACGCGGGCCAGGACGGCAAGAACTTCTTCGTGCCGAAGATGTGCAACCACTGCGCGACGTCGCCGTGCGTGCAGGTGTGCCCGGTGGGCGCGACGTTCGAGTCGCCCGACGGCGTGGTGCTCGTGGACAAGAGCTACTGCCTCGGGTGCCGGTACTGCGTGCAGGCCTGCCCGTACGGCTGCCGGTTCATCGATCCGCGCACGAGCACCGTGGACAAGTGCACGCTGTGCTACCACCGGATCACGAAGGGGCTGACGACGGCGTGCTGCGAGGTCTGCCCGACGGGGGCGCGGCAGCTCGGCGATCTGAAGAACCCGAATGATCCCATCCACGCCTTCCTGCGCGACCACAAGGTGCAGATCTTGAAGCCGCAGATGGCCACCGGCGCGAAGTGCTACTACAACGGGCTCGACGGGTCGGTTCGCTAGGCGCGCCACGGGCGCGCCCCGCGCGAACGGAGCGGGGATCGTGGGGCCCCGCGAGTTCGCGCGTAGGGGGGGCCGCGGGGGCAACGCCCCCCGGATCTAGTTTAGAGGTGAGGGGATGCACGGATTGATGCAGGGCGTTCAGGGCTACATCTACCCCGACGAGCTCGAGCTGCAATGGGGCGTGCTCATCGTCCTCTACCCGTACATCACGGGTCTGGTGGCGGGCGCGTTCATCCTGGCGTCGCTCGAGCGCGTCTTCAAGGTCGAGGCGGTGAAGCCGACCTACCGGCTGGCGCTGCTCACCGCGCTGGCGTTCCTGCTGGTCGCGCCGCTGCCGCTGCAGCTGCACCTCGGCCATCCCGAGCGGTCGCTCGAGATGTACTTCACACCGCACACGACATCGGCGATGGCGATGTTCGGGTTCGTGTACCTCTGGTACCTGATGGCCGTGCTGGTGCTGGAGATCTGGCTCGACTACCGCAAGGACATCGTCCTGATGTGGAAAGCGAGCACGGGCCTGAAGGCCTGGATGTACAAGATCATGGCGCTCGGCTCGGACGACATCAGCGAGCGCGCCCTCCTGACCGACGACAAGGTCGGCCACTTCATCACCATCGTGGGCATCCCGTCGGCGTTCCTGCTGCACGGCTACGTCGGCTTCATCTTCGGGTCGGTGAAGGCGAACCCGTGGTGGTCGTCCCCGATGATGCCCGTGGTGTTCCTGTTCTCGGCCATCGTGTCGGGCATCGCGCTGGTGCTGGTCATGTACCAGTTCACCGCGTGGTACAAGCGGCTGCCCGTCAGGATGGACTGCCTCGACACGATCGCGCGCTACTTGATGTACGCATTCATCATCGACTTCTCGCTGGAGATGCTCGACCTGCTGCACCGCATCTACGAGGCGGACGAGTCGTTCAAGTCACTCGACTTCATGGTGCACACGCGGCTCTACTTCTCGCAGATCATCCTCCAGATCATCCTCGGCACGCTCCTGCCGATCGGGATGCTCGCGCTCGCTCAGCTCGTGAAGCTGACCGACAAGGCGCGTCAGGGCCTCTACGCGGCGGCGGGCCTGCTCACGCTCGTCGGGATCTTCGCGATGCGGTGGAACGTCGTGATCGGCGGCCAGCTCTTCTCGAAGAGCTTCCTCGGCTACACGACGTACAAGATGGACCTGGTGTCGCGCGAGGGGCTGCTGCCCTCCATCGTGCTGATGATCCTGCCGTTCGTCATCCTCGCGGTGCTGGTCCGGATCCTGCCCCCGTGGCCGTCGGCGGAGGATGAGGCGGCCTAGATGCGGCGAGAGCTGGGAGCGCAGGCGGCGGCGCTCCCAACGTTGCGCGTGCAGCCTGGGGTTTTGCACTATGATCTCGGGGGTTCGGAGCAGCTCCTCGGCCCGCTCGAGCAGGGCCGACACCTCGTCTGATGCCTCGCGGATCGACACCTGTCCGGCGTCGAGCACGACCATCTCGAAGTAGCCCTCTGCAACCTGCACGATCTCGCAGCAGAGATCGTGTGCCTCACAACAGCGTCGCCAGAGCACCACGACGTCGTCGGACATGGCCGCCTCCTGCGTCAGCGCCGGCGCGATGCCGGACTGGCGTGCGAGGACGGTGCCAGGGCCGTGCGGCGGCCGGCGCGGCGGGCGCGAGCCAACGCACGCCGGCGCGGGCTCGCCGGCCGGCGCAGGAATCCCGGCGGCCCGGCGGCGCACCACGCGGGTGGGAGGTAAACCGATGATCACGTTCGCCAGCGGCAACTTGCGCGTGCCGAAATGGACGCGCCCGGTCTATATGGTGGCGGGAGGAACGACCGACTATCGAAAGCGGTACCCCGAAAAGAAGCTCGAGGAGCTGTGCATGATGGCCTTCCGCATGCTCCTCGAGGAGAACGACCTCAAGATGGACCCGCTCGCGGTGAAGGGCCACATCAACTTCGCCTGCTACGGCGAGTTCGCCGACCACTTCCAGGACCAGCTGCTCTGCGAGGCCAAGGTGCACGACTACCTGGGGCTGGACCTGCTGCCGAACGTGGGCATCAAGACCGGCGGCGCGACCGGCGGCTCGACGATGCTGATGGCGGCGACGACGGTGGCGAGCGGCATGAGCGACTGCACGCTCGCCCTCGGCTGGGAGCGGATGGACGAGGTCAAGACCTGGACGGGCAACTACTACATCGCGTCGGCGGCCTGCAAGGACTTCGAGACCCGGCTCGCGCGCAATTATGCCAGCTACTACGCGCCGATGGCGCGGCGCTTCCAGGAGATGTACGGCGTGGACGAGCGCGTGCGCGCCGCCATCGCCGTCAAGAACCGCGGCTACGCGTGCCATTCGCCGTTCGCGCAGCAGGCCGGGCGGCACACGATCGAGGAGGTGCTCGCGGGCGACATCGTGTCGGACCCGCTGCGGTTCCTCGAATGCTGCGCGATGAGCGTGGGCTCGGCCGGCGCGCTGCTCTGCTCGGAGGAGCTCGCGTACCGCTTGACTGATCATCCCGTGCAGCTCTTCATCGCCGGCGGCTCACACACGCTGCGCACCGGCGACCGCCGGCCCATGCGCATCCCGCTCCTGCCGCACGAGACCGAGGAAGGCTACCGGCAGCTGTACGCGGACATGGAGAAGCAGGACGGCCGCTGGCCCGGGTTCGAGAGCTTCGGCGCGACCCGGTTCGCGGCCTACATGGCGTACCGCATGGCCGGCGTCCGCGTGCCGATCGAGGACCTCGACCTGGTCGAGACGCACGACGCGTTCACCATCTCCGACCTGCAGACCTACGGCGACGTGGGGCTGACGCTCTACGGGCACGAACAGGAGTACGTGACCTCGGGTGACTGCTACCTCGCGAACCCGCAGACGGGACGGCCGGGCCGCTGTCCCAGCAACCTGTCGGGCGGCCTGCTCGGCACCATGCACGCCGTCGGCGCGACCGGTATCTTCCAGTCGACCGAGGTGTTCTGGCAGCTCCAGGGCAAGTACGACAAGTTCCACGGCGACCCGAAGATGTGGGAGCGCTTCGGCAAGAAGAAGCCGGCGGACTGGACCAGCCTGCAGGTGGACGCGCCGCGCCGCGGCCTGGCCATCTCGCACGCCGGCGTCGGCAGCCACGTGACGTGCGCCGTGCTCGAGAAGGCGTGGTAGGCGTTCCGAATGTCGAATGCCGAATGTCGAATGCCGAATGATGAATGACGTCAGTCCAGTCGCGCGAATCGCGGCTGACGCGGGAGAGGATACATGGCCGACCGAGTCACCATCGTCGGACAACCCACGAAGATGCACGCCATCGGCGAGGCCTGGGTCGTCGAGCTTCCCAGGTTCGGTCCCGAAGGCACCCACTTCCACACCTACGGGCTGCTGACGCCCTACTTCAAGGCGCTCGTGGAGGGGAAGCTCGTCGGCACAAGGTGCACGAACCGGGCCTGCCCGGTCTCGCAGGGCCGCGGCGAGCTGTGGCTGCCGCCGCGCGCCGACTGCCCGGACTGCCATCGGCCGATGGTGTGGGGCGAGGTGACGGATCCGTCGGGGTACATCTACGCCTACACGTACGTCGAGCGGGGCGGCACCGGTCTCGAGATCGAGTGCCCCTACTATCAGATCGACGTGAAGATCGAGGGGGTCTGCACGATCGTGAAGAGCTACCTGGCCGACCGCACGCCGATCGCCATCGGCGACCGCGTGCGCGCGCGGTTCAGGACCGGCGAGGACGCTACGCACACCGCGCTGGATCTGTACTTCGAGCTCGTCCGGTAGATCGCCGGTCGAACCGGCGGTGGGGACGGGAGGAACCGCGACGGCGGCCCCTCCCGCTGCCCTGCCCGTGACGGCGTGCGGCGCTACTTCAGGTACTTCGCCAGGAACGCGTAGACCTCCTGGCGCGACGCCTTCGCCAGCGCCGTGTCGAGCCGGTTGAAGGCGTGCCCACCCGGCGCGTCCTGGTAGATCTTGTACTCGAACTTCTTGCCCGCCGCCTTGAGCGCGTCGATGAGGTGCTCGACCTCCATCACGTTCACGTCCTCGTCGTTCGTGTTCGTGTGGACGAGCAACGGCGTCTGCAGCTTGTCGGCCCAGAAGTAGGGCGACCGCTTCCGGTACTCCATCGGGTCGTCCTCGGCCTGCTTGCCGATGAACCCGGCGTAGATGTCGCGGTAGCCCTGCGACTTGTAGCCCATCCGCATCACGAGGTCGCTCACCGGCACGCCCGCGTAGGCCACCTGGTAGTCCTTCGGCCACCGGAAGATGTTGAACAGGGTGTGGTAGCCGCCGTGGCTCCAGCCCACGATGCCGACCTTCGTGCCGTCGACCTCGGGCATGTTCTCGACGGCCCAATCGCGCGCCGCGTGCGTGTCGTCGATCTCCGTGCCGCCGTAGTCGATCTGGTCGTAGAAGCCGGCGCCGTAGCCGGTGCTGCCGCGGTACTCCGGTGCGACGATCACGTAGCCCTGGTCGAGCAGCTCGCGAACGATGTGCGCGTAGCTCGACTCGAAGTTGCCGTGCACGCCGCCGTGCACGAGCACGACGAGCGGCGCCTTCCTGCCCGCCGGCAGGCTCTTGGGCACGAAGGTGTACGCGTAGACGATGAGCGGGTTGCCGGCGCCCTGGCCCGTCGGGTTCGACATGCGGATGGGCGCGCTCGTCAGGCGCACCTTGTCGATGCGGGCCACCTCGCCCAGCTTGAAGTACCACATCAGGTCGTCAACCGCCTTCTCGACGACGTCGAAGTCGTGCTGCTCGCCCTGGCGGGCGCGCGACAGCTGTCGCTGCAGGGTCTCGAGCCCGGCCGCCTGCTGGGGCCAGGCCGGCACCGCGATCGCCAGCACCGCCGCGGCGACGAGCGACCGGATCAACGTCTTGCGCATGTGGGGAACCTCCATGATTCCTGGCGGCGGTCCGCCGCCCGCCAGACAATAGCGCGCGCCGGCCGTCTTGGGAAGGACCGGAACCGCTGTCGTAGAATGTGGCATGCGCAAGTCCCGCTACGGCGTGCCGTTCTGGTTCGATCGGTTCCCGGCGGCCCGGCGTCCGGACCGTCCGCGGCATCGCGGCCACCTCGACACCGAGGTGGCCGTCGTCGGCGGCGGCCTCACCGGGTGCACCGTGGCCTGGGCGTTCGCCTCGGCCGGCGTCCGCGTCGCGCTCTTCGAGGCCGACCGCCTCGCGCGCGGCCTGGGCGCGGTGCGCAGTCTCGGGCTGCTCCGCCAGGAGCCCGACGCCGATTTCTGCCAGCTGGAGGCCGCGTTCGGGCGCCGCGCGGCCCGGCACGTGTGGCGCGAGACGCGCCGCGCCTCGCTCGACTTCGCGGCCGCGCTGCGCCGGCTCGGCGTCGGCGCCGACCTCGCCTCGTCCGACGCCGTCTGGTTCACGCGGACACCCGACCACCTGGAGCGCGTGCAGAAGGAGCTGAAGGCGCGGCGCGACGCCGGCGTGACGCAGGACGGGTCGAGCTGGCTGAGCGCGGCCGCGCTGAAGCGCGAGACGGCCCTTGCCGGTCTCGGCGGCTTGAAGACGCGCGGCCTCGGCGCGCTCGATCCCTACCGCGCGGCCGTCGGCCTGGCCAGGGCCGCCGAGGCGAAGGGGGCGGCCGTGTTCGAGCGCTCGCCGGTCGTCCGCGTGCGCGCCGGCCGGAAGGCGGTGGAGATCAGAACGGGCGGCGGCACCGTGCGCGCCGACAAGGTCGTGCTCGCCACCGGGTACCCCACCGCGGACTTCCGCGCGCTCCATCGCCACTTCGCGCGGGTCCACACCTACGTCGTGCTGACCGACCCGCTGCCCGCGGCGATGCGGCGCGAGGTCGGGCGCCGGTCGGCCGCGCTCCGCGACACGGCGGAGCCCGCCCACGCCCTGCGCTGGATGCGCGAGGACCGCATCATGTACGCCGGCGCCGATCAGCCGGCCGTCCCGGACCGCGCGCGCGCGAAGGCGCTCGTGCAGCGCACCGGACAGCTGATGTACGAGCTCTCCACCCACTACCCGGCGATCTCGGGCCTCATGCCCGCCTGGGCCTGGGACGCCGCGTGCGCCGTCACGCGCGACGGCCTGCCCTGCTTCGGACCGCACCGCAACTACCCGCGCCACCTCTTCGCGCTCGGCCACGGCCATCACGGCGCCGGCCTGGCGTTCCTCGCCGCCCGCCTCCTGCTGCGCCATCATCTCGGCGCGCCCGACAAGGGCGACGAGCTGTTCGCGTTCTCGCGGATAGGGTGATCACTCCACCACGTCACCACGATGGCACGAAGATCGCCTCCGGCAGGAAGGCACGAAGAGCGGGGCACGATCCGCCGCCACGCCGCACGGCGTGCCCACGATAGATCACCACGAAGGCCACGACGACCACGAAGACAGTCACACTGCATGGCTGCAACGTCGCTTCGTGACCTCCTCATCCATTCATTTCGAGTGAGGATTACTCCCGGCTGGCGACCTCGGCCGCCGGAGGCGGCCGGCGGTGTGCGCGATCGCGGGAACGAAACGCGCCTGCAACCGGAACGCACCCTCTCGCGCGCTTCGTTCCCGCGATCGCGCATACCGCCCGGCGCGGCCCGACCTGCGGTCGGGCCGCCAAGGTCGCCAGCCTTGGCGTGACGCCCTTCGTGTCTTCGCGTGCTTCGTGGTTGACGTACGTGGGCGCGCTCGCAGCGTCGCTCCCGACGCCTACGTTTCGTAGATGGCCCGGAACGCCTGGTCGATCTCGGGATAGCGGAAGTAGAAGCCCAGCTCGAGCGCGCGCGCGGGGACGACGCGCTGGCCGCCGACGACGAGGGTGTCGGCCATCTCGCCGAGCGCGAGGCGCAGGGGAAGCGCGGGCATCCACAGCCAGCACGGCCGGTGGAGGGCGCGCGCCAGCGCGCGGCTGAACGCGCGGTTGGCGACCGGCGCGGGCGCGGTGGCGTTGAGCGGCCCGTCGAGATCGCGCGCGGCGATCGCCCAGCGCACCAGTTCGACCCAGTCCCGCCGGTGGATCCACGACACCTCCTGCCGCCCGGAGGCGATCGTGGCCCCGACGAACAGGCGGAACGGCAGCGCGAGCTGCGGGAGCACGCCGCCGGATCGCTCGAGCGCGAGACCCGTGCGCAGCAGCACGACGCGCGTGTCGGGCCGGCGGGCGCGGGCGGCCTCCTCCTCCCACTCCACGCAGAGCGCCGCCAGGAAGTCGCTTCCCGGCGCCGAGCGCTCGGTCTTCTCGGACTGGTCGGCGCACCCGTAGTAGTTGACGCCGGAGGCGCTCACGAAGACCGCCGGCGGATCGCGCAGCGCCAGGACGGCCGCGACGAGGCTGCGCGTGGCCAGCACCCGGCTGTCCCGGAGCGCGCGCTTCCGGGCCGCCGACCACCGGCAGCTGCCGATGGACTCGCCGGCGAGGTTGACGATGGCGTCGGTCCCCTCGAGCGTCCCGGCCCACGGCCCGATCTGCCCGTCGGGCGCCCAGCCGAGTCGCGTGACGCCGGGGACGCCCGTCCCCGCCTCGTGCGCCGACTCGCCCGGCGGGAGCCCGCGCGTCAGGACCACGACCTCGTGCCCGTCCTCCGCGCACGTCTCACAGAGGGGACGGCCGAGGAACCCGCCGCCGCCGGCGACCACCACTCTCATGTCGGGTCTCGCGCTGTTCCGGGCGGACGGGTGCGTCCCCCCACAGGCCGTTTGACGAGTCCGCCCGGGCTTCGGTTTGATCCATCGTCCCGGGGGCGGGAGCCCCTCGGCGCGGCGAGGGCCCCGCGCCTCCCCGGCGCGCCGGCCAGCCCAGCCCTGGCGAACGGGCCCGCCCATGGTATCCGGTTCTGCTAAACTTCCGGGAACCGGAGGGATACGGCCTATGCGGTCGATGGTCCGCGTGCTCGTGTTGCTCGTCCTGGGCTGGCCCGGCGCCGCCGCCGCCCAGGTGCCCGCCCTGACGTCCCCCGAGACCCTGGTCATCGACGGCGTGCCGCCGATTCCGATGTCGGTGGACACGGCGATGGCGCCGTACTTCCGCTACCGGAAGGCGATCGTCGTCGCCTGGCACCCGGTGCGGCGCGAGATGCTGATCGGTACGACCTTCGGCGACGCGCAGCAGATCCACCACGTCGCGATGCCCGGCGGCGCCCGCACGCAGCTCACCTTCTTCGACGACGGCATCGGCGGCGGCCAGCGCGCCATCCCGATCGAGGCGTCCTACGAGCCCAAGACCGGCGCCTACTTCGTCTTCCAGAAGGACGCCGACGGCAAGGAGCGGTATCAGCTGTACCGCTACGACGTGGCCACGGGCGTCATCACGATGCTGACCGACGGCCAGTCGATCAACGAGATGGGCGCCTGGTCGCACGCGGGCGATCGAATGGCCTACACCTCGACGCGCCGGAACGGCCGCGACTTCGATCTGTACGTGATGAACCCCGCCGATCCGTCCGGCGCCCGCCTCGTGGCGGAGAACGAGGGAACGTGGGACGCCGTGGACTGGTCGGCCGACGACCAGGTCGTGCTGGCGATCGAGTACCGGTCCGCGGCGGAGAGCCGGCTCTGGCGCGTGGACGTGCGCACCGGCGAGAAGACGGCCATCACGCCCCCGGGAGCCGAGCACGTGTCGTTCGGCGACGCGAGGCTCGCGCCGGACGGCCGGGCCGTCTACGTGACGACCGACGCCGGCTCCGAGTACCTGCGGCTGGCCCGCCTCGATCTGGCGACGGGGCGGATGACGCACCTCACCGACGAGATCCCGGGCGACGTGGAGAACTTCGCCGTGTCGCCCGACGGCAGGACCGGCGCGGTGGTCGTCAATGAGGAGGGCGCGGGCACGCTGCACCTGCTCGACCTCCAGACCGGGACCGAGCGGTCCGTGCCCAAGCTCCCGCCCGGCCGCGTGACGCACCTCTCCTGGCGTCCGAACGGCGAGGATCTGGCCTTCGAGATGCGCTCGGTGCGATCCGACTGGGACGTCTACTCGGTGAACGTCCAGACGGGCCGGCTGGATCGCTGGACGGCCAGCGAGACGGGCGGGCTCAACGCCGCGGCGCTCGCCGAGCCGGAGCTCATCCACTGGAAGAGCTTCGACAGCTTGACGATCAGCGGGATCATGTACCGCCCGCCGGCGCGGTTCGCCGGCAAGCGTCCCGTCATGATCAACATCCACGGCGGCCCCGAAGACGAGGCGCGCCCGGGCTGGCAGGGCTACAGCAACTACTTCCTCAACGAGCTCGGGGTCGCCATCATCTATCCCAACGTGCGCGGGTCCATGGGCTTCGGCAAGACCTTCATGGGGCTCGACGACGGGCTGAAGCGGGAGGGCGCGACGAAGGACATCGGCGCCCTGCTCGACTGGATCGCCGCGCAGCCCGGCCTCGACAAGGACCGGGTGATGGTCACCGGCGCGAGCTTTGGCGGGTACCTCACCCTCGCGGTGGCCGCGGAGTACAACGACCGGATCCGCTGCTCGTTCGCGGGCTTCCCGATCTCGGACCTCGTGACGGACCTCGAGCACACGAGCCCCGCGAACCAGGACGCGCGGCGGCGCGAGTACGGCGACGAGCGCGATCCCGAGGTGCGCGCCTTCCTCGAGCGCATCGCGCCGCTGAACCACGCCGGCGAGATCACCAAGCCCATCTTCATCGCACACGGCCGGAACGACCCGCGCGTGCCCGTGACCGAGTCCGAGCAGATGGTGGCCGCCATCAAGAAGAACGGCGGCACCGTGTGGTACATCGAGGCGACCAACGAAGGCCACGGCTTCGGGCGGCGGCCGAACGTCATGTACCTGGTGGACGCCTGGGCGTACTTCATGCAGAAGTACCTGGTCGAGTAGCCGCCTTCGCTCTACGAGCTTCGGCGGGCCAAGGGCTCACGGCTCACGGGCGGGATCCTTCCCGGGCCCGTTGTCGTCTGACAGAACAGCTCCGGCCGCGGGTCCCGCGGCCCATCCCCTCGAACGCGAGATGTGCTGATGATCACGCGTCGTGTCCTGTCGATCGTGTCACTGCTGGCCGTGGCGGCGCCGGTGGCGCCGGCCGCCGCGGCGGCGCAGGACGCGGAGGCGCTCGTGCGGGAGGGGCGCAGGCTCGAGCGCGCCTCGAAGTTCGACGAGTCGCTGGCGCTGTACCGGAAGGCGGTGGCGGCGGCCCCGAAGCTGTTCGACGCGCAGTTCGCGCTCGGGCGGGCGCTCGACCTCGCCGGGCGCTACGACGAGGCGCGGGATCACCTGAAGCTGGCGCTCGCGCTGGCCGACCCGGGCGCGCGCGAGATGGTGCAGTCGGCGATCGGCGTGTCGTACGCCTTCGAGAGCGACGCCACGGGCGCCGCGCCGTGGTTCAAGGACCAGTTCGACGCCCAGACCGCGCGCGGCGAGATCGCCGCCGCGGCGGCGACGGCCAACGCGCTGGCGCGGATCTACCTCGAGACGGGCGACGAGGACGCGGCCGAGCGGTGGTACAAAACGGGCTACGACACCGGCCTGATGACACCCGACCTGACGCCGGCGGGCCGCGACCTGTGGGACTTCCGCTGGGAGAACGCCCAGGGGCGGCTCGCCGCGCGGCGCGGGCGCTTCGACGAGGCGCGCGCGCACGCCCGCGCGGCGCAGGCCGTCCTGGACCGCGGCCGCAACGACGATCAACGGCCGTTCCTGCCCTATCTCGTCGGCTACATCGAGTTCTACGCGGGTCACGACCGCCAGGCGATCGACGCCCTCGTGACGGGCAATCTCGACGATCCGTTCGTGGCGGGGCTCGTCGCCGAGGCCTATGCCAGGCTGGGCGACCGCGCGAACGCGCGCAAGTACTACGAGCGAGTGATGGCCTCGAACGCGCACAGCATCAACGCCGCGTTCTCGCGCCCGCGCGCGCGGGCCTACCTGGCAGATGGCCCAGGGTTCACACCTTGACCAGCGCCGTCACGGCTCTCTTCGCAGTCCACGTACGTTCACCACGAAGGGCGCGAAGGCCTCGAAGGGCAGCACGCATGGGCTGGTGACCTTGGCGGCCCGACCTGCGGTCGGGCCGCGCCGGGCGGCGTGAGCGATCGCGGGCGCGAAACGCGCATCTCTCCACGAACACCGATCGGCGCGCTTCGCCCCCGCGATCGCTCACGCCGCCGGCCGCCTCCGGCGGCCGAGGTCGCCAGCCGAAAGTAATCCTCCACTTGAAATGAATGATGAGGAGATCACGACGCGCGTCGCGCGCGTCGTAGCGTCACGGCCCTTCGTGGTCGTCGTGCGCTTCGTGGTTTCCATCCGTGGGCACGCGTTGCAGCGGATCGTGCCCTTCGTGGAGCAAGACGCGATTATCGTGTCGTCGTGGTTCCGTGGGCGCCCAACGCCTAGGGCGTTCGCGCCGTCCGCACCGCCGCCCGCCCCTGTTCGACGTCCACGAACGACAGGATCGCGCCGCCCAGCACGAAGAAGGCGATCACCGACAGGATCGCGCCGCGGCTCGAGCCGGAGATCCCCACGATCAGGCCGAAGATGGCGGGGCCGAAGATGCCCGCGAACTTCTCGAACACGCCGAAGAAGCCGAAGTACTCCGACGACTTGTGCGGCGGGATCATGCTGGCGAAGAGCGAGCGGCTGAGCGCCTGCGCGCCCCCCTGCACCATGCCGACCAGCACGGCCAGCGCGAGGAAGTGCGCGGCGGTCGTCATGAAGTAGCCGAGCACGGCGATGCCCACGTAGACCGCGAGCGCGAGGAACACCGACCGCTTGGCGCCGATGCGGCCCGCCAGCAGCCCGAAGAGGAACGAGAAGGGGATGCCGACGAACTGGGTGATCACGAAGGCGGCGATGAGCGGCCCCATGGCCAGGCCGATCTCGGTGCCGTAGGTCGTTGCCATCCGGATGATCGTCTGCACGCCGTCGTTGTAGATCAGGAACGCGAGCAGCATGACGAAGGCGTGCTTGTAGGTGCGCAGCTCGCGGTACGTCTCGGCCAGCCGGCCGAACGCGGCGACGACCGGGTTCTCCTCGGGCCGCTCGCCGGCCTCGAGGCGGCGCCGGGGCTCGGCGACCGTCCGGAAGATCGGGATCGAGAAGACGAGCCACCAGACGGCGACGCTCAGGAACGACGCGCGCACGGCGGTGTCGCCCGGCGGGAAGCCGAACCACCCGGGCTTCTGGATCCAGGCCAGGTTGAGGGCGAGCAGCAGACCGCCGCCGACGTAGCCGAGCGCGTAGCCGGCGGTCGAGACGCGGTCGATCTCGTCCGCGCGCGCGACGTGCGGCAGGAGCGAGTCGTAGAACACGAAGCTGCTCGACACGCCGATGTTCGCCACGACGAAGAGGACCGAGGCGAGCGTCAGGCGGCCGCCGCTGATGAAGAACATGCCCGCGGTCGCCACGACGCCGATCCCCACGAAGACCGCCAGCAGCCGCTTCTTCACCGCCGCGTAGTCGGCAATCGCGCCGAGCACCGGCGCCGTCACGGCGACGATGGCGAGGGCGAGCGTGGTGATCCAGGCGTACCGGGCGGTGGCCTGCGGGTGCGTCAGCCCCGACGAGACCGCGATGGCCTGGAAGTAGATCGGGAACACGGCGCCGACCACCGTGGTCACGAACGCCGAGTTGGCCCAGTCGTACATCGCCCAGGCACGCAGCTCCGGGCGATGGAGTCCGAGCCGTTCGAGGAGCGGTGTGCCGTCGGTCATGAAGACCCCGGTAACGCGCCGTCAGTAGGTCGTCCGCGCGACCCACTCGCGCAGCAGCGAGTCGACGACGACGTAATGATCGCCCTCGCGCATGACGATCTCGTGGCGAACGAGCGCCGCGAGGCTGGCCTGCACCGTCGAGGGGCCGCCGAGCCGGTGGCGGGCGCGGATGTCGGAGGCGAGCAGGCCGCGGCCGTCCTCGACGACGGCGGCGCGGAGCGCGGCGCGCTGGGCGAGGGTGAGCCCCTGCCAGGTCTGCTCGAACAGCGTGTCGTACTCGCCCAGCAGCCGCCGCAGCGTGGCGTGCAGGTCGTCGAGCCCCACGGTCCGTCGGCCCGCCACCTTCACGTCGTCCCAGGTCTCGTGCGCGAGGCGCTGGACGTCGTACGGCAGGTTGCCCGCGAGGTCCACGACGGCGGCGCCGAGGCCGGGCTCGGGCTTGAAGCCGGTGCGGCGGAAGCGCCCCTCGATGAACTCGGCGAAGCGGTCGGGCGGGATGCGGCCGAGCCGCATGACCGGGCCGGCCTTGTAGAACGGCCGCCGGCGACCGAGCATGCGCTCCATGAGGGTGGGCTCGGATCCCGCGAAGACGTAGCCGACGTCGCGCTGGGTCTGGACGGCGGCGCGCAGCGCGTGCTCGACCTGGCCGCCGTCGAAGCCGCCAATCGCCTGGAACTCGTCGAGGGCGACGGCGAGGCGCCGCCCGCGGGTCGCGGCGACGCGCGCGGGCAGGGCGAAGACCTCGGCGGCCAGCCGCGCCTCGTCGCGCGCGGTGCGCACCGACGGGAAGCTGAGCGAGACCCCGCCGCGCCCGGCCGTGTCGCCCTCGATCCGCACCTCGGGGCGGACGGCGGTGAAGAGCTCCTTCAGCCAGGCGGTGAGCCGGTCGAACCGCGCCTCGGAGGCGACGAGCGCGCGGGCGTAACCCTCGAGGAAGGCCACGTAGGAGCTGTAGCTGCTGACGGTGACCTCGACGGTGAGGAGGCCGCGGCGCGTCAGGGCGCGCATGGCCTGGGCGACGAGCGACGACTTGCCGTAACGCCGCGGCGAGATCAGGAACACCTTCTGGCCGGCCGCCAGATCGCCCGCGAGACGGTCGAGTTCCGCTTCGCGGTCCACGAAGGCCGCGACGGGCGTGACCTCGCCGTAGACGAAGGGGTTCATGCGGGCCTCCGCGCCGTTACGTTATCTGACGTAATGGTTACGCAGTCTACCATAACGGCGCGCGGGTGTCCGCCGCGCCCCCGGCCGGCCGCACCAGGTAGATCGCGCGCGCGTGCCAGGCCGTGCGGTCGGTCGTCAGCCAGTCCGGCAGCCGCGAGCCGAGCGGCTGGCCGGGGAGCGTGACCGACGTGAGCGCCACGGTGATCCCGTCGAGCGCCGGGGCCGCCGCCGCGTCGAAGAACGCGTGCAGCTCCAGCCCCTCCTCGGGCGGCGACACGAAGACGGCCGTCCAGCGGCCGTCCGGGCCGGGCCGGCCGGGCAGGTTGGCGCCGAGCGGCGTCACGCCCGGCGGCAGCACGACGCTCACCGTCAGGCCCGGCTCGCGCGGCGTCACCGTCACGATCAGCTCGACGTCCTGCGCGCGGGCGACGCGCGCGGCCGTCACCACCGCCGGCACCGGCCAGACCGCCGCGGTTTCGCCGCGAAAGACGAACAGCTGGGGCAGCGCGCCGAGCGGCACCGCGGCGCGGGGCGGCCCCGCGGCCGGCAGCCAGTCCACGCCGGACCCCGGGCCCAGGTCGATCCCCGGCTCGTCGGCGGCGACCTCCCAGAAAGCGA
The DNA here is from genome assembly GCA_024641665.1 of Acidobacteriota bacterium. Lineage (GTDB taxonomy): Bacteria > Acidobacteriota > Vicinamibacteria > Vicinamibacterales > JAHECP01 > JAHECP01. Next base: position 2,421 of record JAHECP010000094.1, on the reverse strand, counting down.
CGCCCGTCACGCCGTCCTGGACGAACCGGACCTGGCGCCGCAGCGGGCGGTCGGTCGTGTAGGCGGGCGCCACGTAGGCGAGCCCGGCCGAGACGACCACCGCGAGCAGGCACGACGCGGTGACGACCGGCGGCCGCTTCGTGAAGCGCACGGCGGCGAGCGCGGCGAGCGCCGGCGGCGCCAGCGCCACGGCCGCCGCCGCGACGAGGCCGGGGTACAGGAGCACGGGCGTCACCACCGGGAGCCGCCCGAACAGCGTGACGACGAAGTGGAACAGCAGGACGGTGTCGCGGAGCCAGACGAGCGCCGCCACCGCCAGGACGGCCAGCGACGCGACGGCCAGCGCGCGGCCGCGCGCCGGCGGCACGACGAGCGCCACCAGACCGGCCGCGCCGAGGGGCACGACACACAGGAACGACGCGGCCGGCGCGAACCACAGCGCGGCGCCGGCGAGCGCCGCCCAGACCGGCAGCGCGAACGACCAGACGATCGCCGGATGACGGACGCCGCGCACGCCTACGGGCAGCAGCGTGGCCACGCGGAAGACGCCCCAGCCCGCGGCCACACCCGTCGAGACGAGGAGCGCGAGCAGGCGGTCGGGCCGCGCGTACCAGGGGTGATACACCTCCCGGACGTCGCGCAGCGCCCAGGTCGCCGCGATCGGGACCACGACGACCACGGTGACCCCGGCGAGCGTCCACGCGAGGGTCAGGAGCAGCCGGCCGACGCCCGCGACGCGCGCCGCCTCCCGCACGACCCGCCACCACCCGCCGAGTCCCAGCAGGATCGCGAGGAGGCCCACGGCCACCGCCGCGCGCGGGCCGTAGCTCACGGCCGTGCGGCCGGCGAGGTCGAAATAGGAGGCCTGGTCGGCGGTCCGGCCCGACAGGTCGCGCTGGTCGAGGGCCCGCACGAGCGCCACGACGTTGGTGCCCATCCGTCGCAGCGCCGGGTCGGGCACGCGCTCGGCGGTGTCGCGGGACGTGTGGTACGCGTAGCCGTCGCCGGTGAGCGCGAAGTTCAGGCCGGGGATGTCGCGCCGCGCGAACATCGTGAAGTCCGTGTCGTTCGGCAGGTGCTTGTAAATCTCGGTGCCGAGCGATGAGCCGCGCGGGTACGGCGCGTGGTGCGCCCAGACGCCGGTCAGCCAGACGTTGCCCGGGCCCGTCTCGAAGAGCAGCGCGGGCCCGGCCGATCCGACCGCCTCGAGGTTGAGGTACGCCGCGATGCGCCCGCCGATCTCCGGGTCGGCCGCGGCCGCGGCGGCTCCCATCAAGCCGGCCTCCTCGCCGTCGGTGACGAGCACCAGCAGCGTGTGCCGGGTCGGCCCGGCCGCCAGCACGCGTGCCGCCTCCAGGCTCACCGCCACGCCGAACCCGTCGTCGGCGCCGCCCGGGCCGTCGGGCACCGAGTCGTAGTGCGACACGAGGGCGATCGCCTCGGGCTGGCTGCCCGCCTTCGTGGCGACGATGTTGGTGACGCGCGCGGCGCGTCCGAGCTCGGGGCGGCGGGCGATGGTCGCCTGGAGCCGCACGTCGTAGCCGTACCGCCGGAGCTCGCCGGCGACGTAGTCGCGCGCGCGGACGTTGGCGGGCGTGCCGATCCAGCGGCTGCCGATCGTGTGCCCCAGCACGTCGAGGTGCGCGCGGGCGTTGGCGTCGGAAAAGGGCGTGGCGGCGGGGGCGCAGGCGCCGGCCAGCAGGGCCGCCGCGAGCGTCAAGCCGAGCGGGCGTAGCATGGGCAAAGCGTAGCACAAGAGCAAGTTACGACGCCCGGCCGGGCTCGTTCGACCGGACGCCGCGATTCCCGGTCCGGACGCCCCGGGGAGGGTGCCGATTGTAGTCCGACGGCAGGAAGGCTAAGATAGACGGTCGGTTTCCGCGCGGCGGGTTCGCCGCGACGGGGACCAAGCCCATCGTGAGGGCCTTGATCACGAAGCTGTAGTCGGCTGGCACGGCATTGACCTGACTCCGATTACATCTCTACTCTTTCTGCAGGAGCAGGCAATGCGCACGACCGGCACCGTCAAGTGGTTCAACGACTCGAAGGGCTTCGGCTTCATCACCCCGGAGGGCGGGGGGAAGGATCTCTTCGTGCATCACTCGGCCATCCAGAGCCAGGGCTTCCGGTCCCTGGTCGAGGGTGAGCGGGTGGAGTTCGACATCGTCCAGGGCCAGAAGGGCCCGGCCGCCGAGAACGTCGTGAAGCTGGGCTGAGCGACGCACGATCGACAGGACAAGGGCCGGTTCGCCGCGAGGCGGACCGGCCCATTGTGTTGTACGGCGGCGGCGGCGCAGGGCGCTAGACATAATGGCTGTCGGTGGGTTCGCGGCGGTCCTCAGCCGACGGCCGCCTGCGCGGGCCCCCGCAGTTGGTGGGGGGCCTGCTCGGCGGTGCCTGATGCGCGCGCCGGGGCGAGAC
>JAHECP010000293.1 GCA_024641665.1 Acidobacteriota bacterium | reverse complement strand
GAGCGCCGCCGGATCGGCCAGGCCCACCCGCAGCGTCCGGCCCGCCGGCGACGCCGCCGCGGCCTCGCCGAGGCTCGCGCGGAGCGCGCGCCAGTCGAGGCCGGCGGCGAACTCGGGCTTCAGCTCGACCTCGACGACCAGCGCGCGAATCTGGACCTGGCGCGTGACCCGCTGCTCGACCGCCTCGACGTAGAGGCCGACGCGATCGAGCCGGTCCGGGTAGTCGGTGACCTGCAGCAGCGCGGCCTTGCGATCCAGGTTGAAGCGGCCGTCGGGCGACAGCAGCGTCTTCACGCCCGTCCCGACCTCGTCGAACAGGTCGGCCGAGTCCGACGCGTCGAGCGACCAGCGACTGCCGGCCGATCCGCCGGCGCCCGCCCGGGCCGCGCCGAGCGTGCGGCGGCTCGACCGGACCGTCTGCACGTAGTTCACGTCGAAGAGCCGCGTCTCCATGCGCCGCGGGAAGACGCGGATGGAGCTGCGGTCCACCGCGTAATCGAGCCCGAGCGGGTGCAGCACCAGGTCGAGCGCCTGCCGGAGCGTGACGCCCTTGAGCTCGCCCACGAACGCGCCCTGGACGCCCGGCGCGGCCACGATGCTGAACCGCGTGTGGCGGACGAGCAGGAGCAGGATCTGCTGCACGGGCCGCGGCTCGGCGACGCGGAGCGACACGGGCGGCGCGGCATCGAGGGAGGCCTCGCGCGGCTCGTCTTCGAGCCGCGTGACCGGCAGCGGCTGGAGCGGAACCTGCGAGGCGACCTGCGGCGGCCCGGCCGACAGCCCCCCGGTGATCTCCCCCGCCGGCGACCCCGGGTCGGCCATGCGGCTCACCGTCAGGGGAAGCGGCAGCCCAGACCCCGCGGCCCGACCGGCGCCGCCCGGCGGCGCCTGGGCGGCCTGGGCGTACACGGTCGGAGCCGGCCAGCCCGCCATCAGCCCGGCCATCGCCAGCGGCAAGATCGAGACCAAAGACTGTGTTTTCAACGTCTTACTGCCATCTCTCGACCGACGGGCGCGCACGCTCGCCCACGGCTGCACAGAATTTCCTACTTAGGTTTCGGCGTTTCGCAGGAGGGACGTTAGGGGTGGGCCGCGGGCTCGTCCGGCGTCCCGCCCCGGAGGGCGACGCGACAGGTCGCCCCCCTTGGGCGAGGCTCGTTCCGTGGCCCGGCCGGCGGCGCCTGCGCGGCGCCTACCGGACGACCTCGGCGTCGATGGTGCCGGGCGGCGACGGCGGCGCGCCCTTCTTGAAGATCGCGGCGCCGAGAATGCCGCCGAGCATGGCGAAGATGGTGCTCACCATGACGGTGATGCACATCGAGACGAGGCGGAAGAGGATCGAGACGCCGCCGCCCGACGACCAGCTCTCCAGGAACTGCTGCATCTCCGGGGGCATGTCGCTGTTGGCTCGCATCAAGCGCTCGAGGAACGGCCCGGTGAACTGCCGTGCGGCCATCTCGAGCGGGATGGAGAGGACGGACCAGATGACGCCGCCGATGAGGCCGGCCAGCAGCCCGACGACGGCGCCGTCGGCGATCGTGATCGCCGTGGGCTGGTTCTGCTGCACGAGGTACGCGGCCAGCGCGCCGCCGCCGATGACCCACAGGCAGCAGCAGTTGGCGATGCCCACCACCGGGAGGGCCGACAGCACGCCGATGAACACGCCACCGAGGAGCGCCGGTTGCAGCTTGCTGGAGCCCATCGCGTCCTCCCGGTATGGACGGCGCGGGCCGCCGCGCGGGGCGGCCGGCCGGCCCGCTCAATCGTAGTACTCGCGGCCGAGGTGCGTGATGAGCTCCTCGCCGCGCAGATACCGCAGCGTGTTCTTCAGCTTCACGAGCTGAATGAACAGGTCGTGCTCCGGATAGAGCCCCTTGGCGTGCATCGGGCTCTTGAAGTAAAAGGACAGCCACTCCTGGATGCCGTGCAGGCCCGCGCGATGCGCGAGATCGAGGAACAGCACCAGGTCGAGGACGATGGGCGCCGCCAGGATGCTGTCGCGGCACAGGAAGTTGATCTTGAGCTGCATCGGGTAGCCGAGCCACCCGACCAGATCGATGTTGTCCCAGCCTTCCTTGTTGTCGCCGCGCGGCGGATAGTAGTTGATCCGGACGACGTGGCAGAGGTTCTTGTACAGCTCGGGGTACAGATCGGGCTGCAGGATGTAGTCGAGGACCGACTTCTTGCTCTCTTCCTTCGTCTTGAACGACTCCGGATCGTCGAGCACCTCGCCGTCGCGGTTCCCCAGGATGTTGGTGGAGTACCAGCCGTTGACGCCGATCAGCCGCGCCTTGAGACCGGGCGCGATGATCGTCTTGATGAGCGTCTGGCCCGTCTTGAGGTCCTTGCCCGCCACCGGCGTGTTCGTCTCCGCGGCGAGCTGCAGCAGCGCCGGCACGTCGGCGGTCAGGTTCGGCGCCGCGTTCGCGTACGGCACCCCCTCCTTGAGGGCGGCGTAGGCGTACACCATGCTCGACGGGATGTCGGGGCTGTTCTCCTCGAGCGCGCGATCGAAGGACGCCACGTCGGCGTGCGCCGCCGATTCCTGCATGAAGATCTCGGTGCTGCCGCACCAGATGAGGACGAGACGGTCGAGCCGGTGATCCGCCTTGAACTTCCGGATGTCCGCTCGAACCTGTTCGGCCAGATCCCGCTTGTTCCTGCCGCGCTTGACGTTCGGCCCGTCGAGGCGCTTCACGTAGCGCTGGTCGAACACGGCCGGCATCGGCTTGATGGCCGCCAGCTCGGCGCGCACCTGCTCGAGGAGCGCCGGCTCCAGCACGCCCGCGGTCTTCGCCGCGGTGTAGCAGTCGTCCTCGAAGATGTCCCAACCGCCGAACACCAGGTTGTCGAGCGAGGCGAGCGGGATGAAGCTCTTGATCGTGGGCGACCGGCCCTCGGTGCGCTTGCCGAGGCGGATGGTGCCCATTTGAGTGAGCGAGCCGATGGGAAGCGCGATCCCTTTGCGGATCGCCAGCACACCGGCGATGAAGGTGGTGCTGACGGCCCCGAGGCCGACCAGCAGCACGCCGACCCTGCCGTCGGCCGGAGCGATTTCGGTCGCGTTTTTCACGGCCCGGAACTATATCATGACCCCATGAAATTCTTTGGAAAGCTCGGCGGGCCGCACGATCTGGCGGTGTCGATGGTAGGCCCCAAGCTGGGCGACAACCTGCTGCAGCTGAGGTGCGGGGACGGCGGCCTGCTGGCGGCGCTCGCGGCCAAGGTGGGCCTGACCGGCCGGGCCTGCGCCGTGGACGACACGCCGGCCGGCGTTGCCCGCGGCACCCAGGGCGCCGCCAAGGCGGGCGTGCTGGTCGACATCGCCCAGGCGTCCTACGACCGGCTCCCCCACGACGACGCCGCGTTCGACGTGGTCGTCGTCAACGACCTCGTCGGCGGCCTGAGCCCGGAGCGGCGCGCCGCGTGCCTGCAGGAGGCGCGGCGCGTGCTCCGGCCGGGTGGCCGGCTGCTGATCATCGAGCGGGCCGAGCGCGGCGGCCTCGGCGCGCTCGTCAGCCGCGGCCGCGAGAACCCCCACTACGTGGCGTCGGGCGGCGCCGAGCCGGCGCTCAAGGCCGAGGGGTTCGTCGCCGTGCGCACGCTGGTCGAGCGCGGCGGCCTCCGCTTCGTCGAAGGCGTCCGGCCGCGGTGAGAAAAAAGGGGACGGGAGCTGTTTCCCGTCGGCTCGCGAGGAAACAGCTCCCGTCCCCTTTCTTCCTACCTCGCACAGGTCTGGTGGCGCCCGCCGTCGATCGCGATCGTATCGCCCGTGATCCAGCCCGATCGATCGGTGGCGAGGAAGACGACGAGCTCGGCGATCTCGTCGGGTCGGCCCGGCCGGCCGAGCGGATGCGTCTCGCGCGACCGCTCCAAGAACGCCGCGTACTGCTCCTCTCCCATGCCGCCGCGCCGGTGCAGGTTCGACACCACGACGCCGGGGTTCACCGCGTTCACGCGGACGCCCTTCGGCGCGAGCTCCAACGCCGCGCACCGCGTCAGCTGATCGACGGCGGCCTTGCTCGTGCAGTAGGCCAGCACGCCCGGGAACGCGCGGAGGCCGGTCACGCTCGACACGTTCACCACCGCGCCCTTGCGCGCCGCCAGGTGCGGCACGGCCGCGCGCATCAGGCGGAACGGCACGCGCACGTTGATGTCGAGCATCACGTCCCAGGCCTCGTCGGTCGTCGTCTCGACCGTGCCCGAGCCGATGATGCCGGCGGCGTTCACCAGCGCGTCGATGCCGCCGAACGCCTCGACCGCCCGCCCGACGATGCGCGCCGGCGCGTCGGCCGACGTGACGTCGGCCGTCACGACCTCCGCCCGCGATCCGGCGGCCTCGACCTCCGCCTTCACCGCCGTCAGCGCTTCGACGTCGCGGCCGATGGCCACCACGTCGTAGCCCTCGCGCGCGAATCGCCGCGCCGTCGCGCGCCCGATCCCGCTCGACGCCCCCGTCACGATAGCGACTTTACCGGTGGTAGACATGGGTGATTTCTATCACAGGCTCGCGGCTCAGGGTCGATGGCCCTCGGCTGACGGGGCCTGGCCCCCTCATTCCGTGTCCCATTCCGCTTGCCCTTCCGTGCCCCATTCCTGTGACAGTCCTGTCTCGCCCCGAGCACAACTGCGGGGAGTCGGGCCAAAGGTCCCGGTTCGAGAGGCCGAAAATAGAGGGGGATCCATGTGCCGGCGCCGGCACCGGCCGGCAAGGCTTTTGCGGACACTCTCCCGAACGTCCCGGCCCCTGGTGGCGCCAGTCGACACCATGTTGCAGCAGTCCACGCCGCCGAACGACGTTTACACCCCGCAGGAGATAGCCCGCGCGGCGGGGGTCTCGCCTCGGGCGGTGGCCAGGCTGGTCCGGGCGGGTCACATCCCGGCGCTGCACGGCGAGTTCGTCGGCCAGCGGGAGGCCATCCGGGCCGTGCGCCTCCTGCGCGCGGGCGTCGCGCCTCGCGGCCAGGTCTCCCCCCGCGAGCTGTTCGCGCCCGCGGCGGCCACCCATCGTCCGACCGGCGGCCCGCTCGTCGCGTCGGGCGCGCTGCACGCCGCGGCCCTCGGCCTGATCCTGCTGCTGTCGGCGATCGGCGCCCGCCAGCCGGTCGCCCAGACGACGGCCGCGGTGACGCCGCTGCGGCTCGTGTACTTGAGCCTCCCCGGCCCCGGCGGCGGTGGGGGCGGCGGCGG
>JAHECP010000093.1 GCA_024641665.1 Acidobacteriota bacterium | reverse complement strand
CACGCCGCCGGCCACGCCGATCGACCGCGCGCCGAGCCACGCCGCGACCTCGAACGTGCGATCGAGCAGCGTCTCGACGACGACGCGCTGGAAGCTGGCGCAGAGATCGGCCACCGCGCCCGCGTCGAGCCCGCCGGCGCCGTGCGCGCGCACGTGACGGAGCACGGCCGTCTTGAGCCCGCTGAAGCTGAAGTCCGCCCGCCGCTCGATCGCCGGCGGCAGCAGGCCCGGCGGCGCCGTGCCGGCCGGCCGGTTGCGATCGGCGTGCGTCATCCGCGGCACGGGCAGCCGCACCGCCCGGTCGTTCCCGTCGCGCGCGATCCGGTCGATCACCGGTCCGCCGGGGTAGCCGAGGCCCAGCAGCTTCGCCACCTTGTCGTATGCCTCGCCCGCCGCGTCGTCGCGCGTGCGCCCGACGAGGTGGTACACGCCCGCCTCGGGCACGTGGTACAGGCTCGTGTGACCGCCCGAGACGACCAGCACCGTGGCCGGCAGCGGCAGCGGACCGTGGGCGAGGAAGAGCGACTCGATGTGGCCCGCCAGGTGATTGACCGGCACCAGCGGCAGACCGAGCGACAGGGCGGCCGCCTTGGCGAACTGCACGCCGACCAGAAGGGACCCGACCAGCCCGGGGCCTTGCGTCACGGCGATCGCGTCCAGGTCGCGCCAGCCGGCCGCCGCGTCGTCCAGCGCGCGCTCGACGACACCGCAGATGTCCCGGACGTGCTGGCGGGACGCCAGCTCCGGCACGACGCCGCCCCACTCGCGGTGGATGTCGACCTGGGACGCGACGACGCTGGACCGGATGGCCCACGGGCGCGGGGCGCCGGCCGACTCGGCCACCACCGCCGCCGCGGTCTCGTCGCAGGAGGTCTCGATGCCGAGGATCAGCATGGCGTCGCCGCGCCACGAACCGCCGCCGCGAGCGACTCGGTGTACGGCGGGCGGCAGACGCCCCGCTCGGTGATGATCGCGGTGACGTAGCGGTGCGGCGTCACGTCGAACGCGGGGTTGCGGATGCCCGCGCCGTCGGGCGTGACCTGCAGGCCGCGGAAGTGCGTCACCTCGCGGGCGTCGCGCTCCTCGATCGGGATGCCGTCGCCGTCGGGCGTGTCCAGGTCGATCGTCGAGACGGGCGCGGCGACGTAGAAGGGCAGCTGGTGCTCGTGGGCCAGCACCGCCACCGTGTAGGTGCCGATCTTGTTGGCGACGTCGCCGTTGGCGGCGATCCGGTCGGCGCCGACCACGACCAGGTCGACATCGCCCGCCCGCATGATCGGTCCCGCCATGCTCTCGGTGATGACCGTCGTCTCGATGCCGTCGCGCAGGAGCTCCCAGGCCGTGAGCCGCGCGCCCTGCAGGAAAGGCCGCGTCTCGTCCGCGAAGACCGCGATGCGCTTGCCCTGCTCGGCGGCCGCGCGCACGACGCCGAGCGCCGACCCGTAGCCCGCGGTGGCCAGGGCCCCGGCGTTGCAGTGCGTGAGGATGCGCGCGCCCTCGGGCACCAGCGCGGCGCCGTACGCGCCCATCGCCCGGCAGCTCTCCACGTCCTCGTCGTGGATGTGCCGCGCTTCGTCTTCGAGGCGCCTGGCCAGCTCCGCGGGCGACTCGCCCGCCTGGGCCCCGACCGCGAACGCGTGCTTCATGCGGTTGACCGCCCAGAAGAGGTTGACCGCGGTCGGCCGCGTCGCCGCCATCACGTCGCACATCTTGTTGAACTCGACCGTGAGCTGCCGGGTGCCTTTGGCCGTGCTCTTCCGCACGCCCAGGGCGAGCCCCATCGCGGCCGCCACGCCTATCGCCGGCGCGCCGCGAATCACCATCGTGCGGATGGCCTTCGCCACCTCGGCCGCGCTCCGGCAGCGCACGTAGACTTCCTGAGCCGGCAGCTTGCGCTGGTCCACCATCACCACGACGTCGCCTTGCCATTCGACGGTCGGGAGCATAAGTACTGAGGATGATAGCAGACGAAGGCCCGAGGCCTGGGACCGGAGGCCGGAGCCGACTCGAGGCCCCTGGGCTCGCGCGTGTCCCGTGGCTCTTCCCGTCCTCCGGCCTCCGGCCCCTGGTCTCCTCACTATTTGAGCAGGCGGTGGTCGAACGGCACGGGCAGCAGCCGGCTGAGCTGGTAGCGCCGCTTCACCTCGTGCGGGGACGCCAGGATCACCTGGATGTCGCCGCAGTATTCCCAGAGCAGCTGCCGGCACGGGCCGCACGGCGACGTCGGCTCGTCGGTGTCCGCGACGACCACGATCCGCGTGAAGACCTCGTGGCCGTCCGAGAGCGCCTTGAGCAGCGCCACGCGTTCGGCGCAGATCGTGAGGCCGTAGCTGGCGTTCTCGACGTTGCAGCCCGTGATGATCTGGCCGTCGATCGTCTCAATCGCGGCGCCGACGCGGAAACCGGAGTAGCGGGCGCGCGCCCGCCCCCGCGCGGTGCGGGCCGCCTCGACGAGCACCTCCTCGTCTTCGAACGGCTCGACGGCGACGCGGTCGAGGGCGATGGACGTCCAGCCGGTCTCGTCGCGGCGGTCTTGCCCGCTCCGCCGCTCGCCCTGACGGCGGTCGGCGCCGCTGCGGCGATCCGGGACGCCCGGCGGCGGGCCGCTGTCCCGCACGCGCCGGTCCTTGTCCGACCGGCGGTCGTGGCCGCTGCGCCGGTCGCCCGGCTCACGGCGGTCGTGTCCGCTCCGGCGCTCGGGCGACTTCCGGCGGTCGTACCAGATCCCGTCCTCGTCCGACCGGCGGCGGCGATCCTGCCAGTCGCCGGGCGGCGCCTCGGGTGTATCGGGCGACTCGGGCGCCGCCTCGTCGTCGGCCGCGTCCTCGTCGACCGCGCCGTCGTCCACCGGCGCCTTGTCGGGTCGCCGGTCGTCGCCGCCGGCCTTGTCCGCCTGCGGCGTGCGGTTCCGTCTAGATCTTGCCAAGGATGGCCTCCAGCAGCGCGCCGAACTGGTCGCGCACCCGGCGCGCCGTCTCCATGACCTCGTCGTGCACGAGCGGCCGCGGCAGCACCCCGGCCGCCATGTTGGTGATGCAGGAGATGCCGAGCACCTCGACGCCCATGTGGCGCGCCGCGACGACCTCGGGCACGGTGGACATGCCGACGGCGTCGGCGCCGATGACCCGCAGGTAGCGGATCTCGGCCGGCGTCTCGTAGCTCGGGCCCGGCACGGCGGCATAGACGCCGTGCGCGAGTCCGACGCCGGCGTCGGCGGCTGCGGCGTCGGCCAGCCCACGCAGCCGGCGCGAGTAGGCTTCGGACATGTCCGGGAACCGGGGCCCGAGCCGGTCGTCGTTCTCCCCGGTGAGCGGGTTGACGCCCAGCAGGTTGATGTGGTCGTCGATGGCCATCAGCAGGCCGCTCGTGAACCCGGCGTTGATGCCGCCGGCGGCGTTCGTGAAGATCATCACGGGGACGCCGAGCCGCCCCATGACGCGCGTCGCGAAGGTCACCGTGCGCGCGTCGTGCCCTTCGTAGAGGTGCACGCGGCCCGCGAGCGCCGCGACCCGCCGCCCCGCGGCGCGGCCGATCACGAGCTGCCCGAGGTGGCCGGCGACGCGCGACCGGGGCCAGTGCGGGATGTCGCCGTAGGCCAGGGTCCGGGCGTCGGCCAGCCGGGCGATGAAGTCGCCCAGCCCGGATCCGAGCACGATGGCGACCTCCGGCGTCGCGCCGGCGACGGCCCGCACCGTCGCGGCCGCCGCCTCGAGCCGTTCGAACTCCCCCATCATCTGCGTTTCCGTTCGATCCGCCGACGTGTCGGGGCGGCTGACCGCCTCCGCCATATCAGGCTACGGCGGTCCGCCGAAGCTCCAGCGAAGGCGGAAGCCGGCGCCTACATGAGCATGCCGGCCATCGACGCGTTGATCATCGTGGCCAGGAACCCGGCGAGCAGCGCCCGCATCCCCAGCCGGGCGAGATCCGACCGCCGCGAGGGCGCCATGCCGCCGATGCCGCCCAAGAGGATACCAATCGAGCCGAAGTTCGCGAAACCGGTGAGCGCGTAGGTGGCCAGGGTGTAGGAGCGTGGGTCCAGGGTGGCGCGGTACTGGGACGTCAGCTTCACGTAGGCGACGAACTCGTTCGCGACGAGCTTGGTGCCGAGCAGGTCGGCGATGGCGGGCACGTCCGCCCGCGACACGCCCATCAGGACGGCCACCGGCGAGAACACCCAGGAGAAGACCTTGGCCAGCGAGAGTCCGGGCTGCACGAGCCCCAGCAGGTAGTCGATGAGCGCGATGAAGGCCAGGAACGCGATCAGCATGGCCGCGACGTTGAGCGCCAGCGTGAGGCCGTCGGAGGCGCCCGCGGCGGCGGCGTCCACCACGTTCACGTGCTGGCGCTCGACGACGGTCCGCACCTCGCCGCGTGTCTCGGGCTCCTCGGTCTCCGGCAGCAGGATCTTCGAGAGATAGAGGCCGCAGGGCGCGGCCATCACGCTCGTCGTGAGGATCGCCACCGGGTCGGCGCCGAGCGAGATGTAGACCGCCATCACGCCGCCCGAGATCGTCGCCAGGCCGCCGACCATCAGGGCCAGCAGCTCGGATTGCGTCATCTTCGGCACGTACGGTCTGACGATGATGGGCGCCTCGGTCTGTCCCATGAACACGTTGGCGACGGCCGACAGCGTCTCGGCGCCGCTCGTGCGCAGCAGGTACATCATCGCGCGCGCCGTGATGCGCACGACGAACTGCAGGATGCCGAAGTAGTAGAGAACCGTGAAGAACGACGACACGAAGATGATCGTCGGCAGCGCCACGAACGCGAACACGATCCCGCCGTTCGGGAAGTACTTCCCGAGCGCGGCCGGGTCGGCCAGCGGACCGAACACGAACTGCGAGCCCGCGTTGGTGAACTCCAGGAAGCGCTTCACCACGTCGGCGACGGCCGAGAACAGGGCGAAGCCCGGCCGCACGCCGCCGATCTGCAGCTTCAGGATGAGGAGCGCCAGGGCGAGCTGCAGCCCCATCCCCCAGCCGACCGTGCGCCAGCTCACCGCCCGCAGGTTGGACGAGCAGGCCGCCACGATCGAGACGAAGCAGATGATCCCGAGGAACGCCTGGACCCGGACGTTCAGGACGTCACGCAGGAGGAAGGCCAGCACCACCAGGCCGACCGCCAGGGCGGCGGCGCCAACGCGGAGCGAGCGGTCCGAGGAGGACGTGATCGGCGTATCGTGAGCGTTCGGCATGGCTTCGCACTTCAGGTCAGGGGTGTCGATCCGGATGGTCCACGGTTCCGAGCACGAGCGGCCGGGGCGGGACGGCCGTGTCGCCCACCTCGATGGCCTCGCGGACGAGCGCCACGGCGGCCGCGAGGCCGCGTCCCGCCCGGTGGCGCAGCTCGACGACGGGGCCGCCGGCCCGCACGGCGTCGCCGGGACGCGCCAGCACACGCGCGCCGACGGCGTGGTCCACCGCGCCCTCCAGGCGGTCGCGGCCGGCGCCGAGCGCCATCGCCGCGCGCCCGACGCCCTCTGCGTCCAGGCGTTCCAGGTAGCCGCCGCGCGGCGCGCCGACCAACTCCACGTCCGCCGTCTGCGGCAGCCGCGCGTAGTCGTCCACGACCCGCCGGTCGCCGCCCTGGTTCTCGATGATCCGGGCGAAGGTCTCCACGCCGGCGCCCGACGCGAGCGCGCCGCGCACCCGGCGGTCGGCCGCGGCGTGCGTAACCTCGACGCCGGCCAGCATCAGCAGGCCCGCCGCGAGGCGCACGGAGAGCTCGGTGACGTCGCCGGGACCCCGTCCCTTGAGCGTCTCGATCGCCTCGACGACCTCCAGGGCGTTGCCGACCGCCGAGCCAAGGGGCGCGTCCATCGCGGTGATGATCGCCTCGGTGCAGACGCCGGCGCGGGTCCCGGTGGCCACGAGCGAGGCGGCCAGCCGCCGCGCCTCGGCTTCCGTCTTCATGAAGGCGCCCGTCCCCGTCTTGACATCGAGCATCAGCCCGCCGATGCCCTCGGCGATCTTCTTGCTCATGATCGAGGCGGTGATGAGCGGCACGCTCTCGACCGTCGCGGTGACGTCCCGCAGCGCGTACAGCCGGCGGTCGGCCGGCACGATGGCGTCGGTCTGTCCCACGAGCGCGCAGCCGACGGTCGCCAGGGCCCGTGCGATCGCCGCCTCGTCGAGGTCGACGCGGAACCCGGGAATCGACTCCAGCTTGTCCAGCGTGCCGCCGGTGTGCCCCAGCGCGCGGCCCGACATCATCGGCACCGGGGCCCCGCACGCCGCGGCGAGCGGGGCCAGCACGAGCGACGTCTTGTCGCCCACGCCGCCCGTGCTGTGCTTGTCGACCGGCACGTGGGCGAGGCCGTCGAAGCGCAGGCGCGCGCCGGAGTGGACCATGGCGTCGGTCAGCCAGGCCGTCTCGTCCGCCGACAGGCCGCGCCAGACGACGGCCATGAGCAACGCGCTGATCTGGTAGTCGGGCCAGGTCCCGGAGGTCACGCCCTCGACGAAGGCGTTGATGGCGTCCCGGCTCAAGCCGTGTCCGTCGCGCTTGGCTCGAATGAGATCGACGGCGCGCATGAGGGAAGCCAGTATAGTCGAGTTTTTGCTAGAATTCGGCCCATCAGCGGTCGGCGCCAGGCTCTGGCCCCGCGCCCCGCCGGGCCGCGGTCCGGCGGGACGGCCCGTCCGGACGACGCTTCTCGACGGCGCGTCAGCCATGGCAGATGTGACCCAGCTCTCCCCGGAGCTCGTTCGCCGCCTGCACGATCTGGCGCGGGCCTTGACGGCGGCCTCCCGGTCCCGGGCGCTCTACCCGGCCCAACATCCCACCGTCACCGGCGCCGTCGAGCGGTTCCGGGCGGCGATCGACCAGGCGAGCGGCGGGATGTCGATTACCATGGCCGTGACGCCCCAGACGCTGCTCGTCGAGGGCGTGGCGGCGCCCGCCGGCGATGGACCGATCGCCGAGGCGGCCGCCTATCTCCACGATCACGACGTCCTCCTGATCGGGTTCCTGCACAACACGCCGACGGCGGTGCTCCAGGACCTGCTGGCGCTGCTCGCCAGCGACCCCGTCGAGGTGCGCGCGCGCGGTGGACCCGCGGCGTGCTGGAGCCACACCGGGCACCAGGAAGTGACGATCGAGCAGATCGACGTCCAGAAGGTGCTCGAGGACCGCGAGGTGAAATCGCCCGCCGCGCGGGACGACGTGTGGCGGGCCGTCGTGCACGCGGTGCTCGAGCACCGCGAGGCGCTCGACGAGACCGTGCTGCAGCGTCTGCTGGCGATTGCCGGCGACGTCGGCGCCATCGGCGCGCTGGCGACCGACGTCATGGCGCCCGGGCACACGCCCCAGGGCAGCCCGATGATCACCACGCAGGCCGCCGCGGTCCTCGCCGCCTACCGCCACCTGACGGGGGTGGTCTCGCTGCTCGCGCCCGAACGCCGCGAGGAGGTGCTGAGCAACCTGGCTGCGGCCACCGCCCGGCTCGAGCCGGCCGTCGCCATGCGGCTGCTCACGACCGACCGCGCCGCGATCGACGCCGAGGACGGGGCCGTCCTCACCGGCATCGTGGAGCGCTTCGACGACGCGAAGGTGGCCCAGCTGCTGGCGACGACGCTCGCGATCGACGGCCAGGCGTCGCAACGGCTCGCCTCGGTCTTCGACACGATCGCGCCCGACGAGGAGCGCAAGCGACGCGTCCTGCGCCTGACGCGGACGCTGCTGAGCGACGCCGACTTCGGCCGGCAGAGCCAGTTCGCCACGCTGTGGTCCTCGATGGAGGAGCTGCTGCTCACCTACAACGAGCGCCCGTTCGTGTCGACCGCCTACCGCACGGCGCTCGACGAGGCGTCCGGCCGCGCGCCGCACCTGGCGGCGGACCTCCCGCCCGAGTCACGCGAGTGGATCCAGACGCTCGACCAGGACAACGTCCGGCAGCTGTCGGTGACGCTCCTCATCGACCTCCTGAACCTCGAGCGCGACGCGGCGAGGGCGCCGGACATCACCGCGGACGTGGCGGCGCTCGCCGAGGACCTGCTGCTCGAGGGAGACTACGCCCAGGCGCTGCGCGTGATCGAGGCGCTCGCGGCGAAAGCCGTGGACCGCGGCGCGGTGACCGCGGCGCCGAGCCGGCTGGCGATCGACCGGCTGGCGGCCTCCGCCGGCCTGCGCGAGACGGTCGAGCTCCTGGACGAGCTGGACGACGAGCAGGCGGAGGTCTTCGCGCGCTTCGCGGCCACCCTCGGCCCCGCGGTCGTGGAGCCGCTGCTGCCGCTCATCGCCCTGGAGCTCGAGACGCGCGCCCGCACGCGGGCGTTCGCGATCGTCCGCGGGTTCGGCGCCGAGGCCGTCAGGCGTCTGACGCCGCTCGTGACGAGCGGCCAGTGGTACGCCCAGCGCAACGCCGCCGTGCTCCTGGGCGAGATCGGGACGCCCGAGGGGGTGCCGTCGCTGCAGACCCTGCTGCGCGGCGGCGACCCGCGCGTGGCGCGCGAGGCGGTGCGCGCGCTGGCGAACATCGACGATCCGTCGGCGGCCCGCGCGGTGCACGTGGTGCTGCGTGCGACCAGCGGGCCGCTGCGGCAGGCGGTGGTCGCGGCGCTCGTCGCCGAGCGCGATCCGCGCGTCGTGCCGGTGCTGCTGCGGGTGCTCAACGAGAGCGACCCCTTCGGCACCGACCATCCCATCGTGCTCGACACGCTCGTGGCGCTCGGCACGATCGGCGGCGACCAGGCCGTCGGCGACATCAGCCGCGTCCTGCGGCGGCACAGGTGGTTCGCCCCGAAGCGGGTCCGGGCGCTCCGGCAGATCGGGCTCCTGGTGCTGCGGCGCATCGGCACGCCCGCCGCGGCGTCGGCCATCCAGGACGCGGCCATCAACGGCGACTGGTTCCTGCGCCGCCTGGCGCGAACGGTGACATCATGAGCGACCTCGACCGCGCGGAGGATCTGGTGCGGCGGTTCGCGGCGGCGACCCGGAGCGCCTCGCTGTACAGGCCCACCCACCCGCTCGTGCGCCGCGGCGTCGATGCGCTGGCCGTCCTCTGCGCCGAGCGCCTCCAGCGCGCCCCGTCGATCGTCGTCGGGTTCATCGGCGACGAGGTCGTCGTCGACACCCACCGGCTCACGCGGTCGGCGGCCCTGCTCGCGGGCTTCGCGCGCGACATGCGCGAGCGCGAGATCGAGAAGATCACGATCGAGCGGGGCGTGACCCCGGACGAGCTGCTGGGATTCGTCACGACGCTGGCCGACCGCGCGTCGCCCGTGCCCCTCGCGGCCCGTCTGGACCAGCGGGGCGTGCGGCGGATCCTCGTCGGCAAGCTCGCCCTGGAGGACGACACGGAGGAGGCGTCGGGCATCGCCGCCGCGCGCAAGGTCTACCGCTCGGCCGTGCAGACCGCCGAGGCCATCTGGGACCACGCGAAGGCCGGGGAGCTGCCGGACCCGGGGGCCGCGCGCCGCATCATCGACAGCCTCGCCAAGCTGGTCACGCAGGACCGGACGTCGCTCGTGGCCCTGACGGCCCTGAAGAAGTACGACAACTACACGTTCACGCACATGGTGAACGTCTCGGTCCTCGCGATGGCGCAGGCGCGCACGCTCAACCTCGAGGGCGCGATGCTGCGGGAATTCGGCTTCGCGGCGCTCATGCACGACATCGGCAAGGTGAACACGCCGCTCGAGGTGCTGAACAAGCCCGACCGGCTGACCCGGGAGGAGTTCGAGATCATGAAGCGCCACGTCATCGACGGGGCGCACATCCTGCGGCGCACGCCGGAGATGCCGGCGCTCGCGCCGGTCGTCGCCTTCGAGCACCACCTGAAGCAGGATCTCTCCGGCTACCCCGAGAACATCGGGCACCGCGACCTGAACCTGTGCACGATGATCGTGTCGATCGCCGACGTCTACGACGCGCTCCGGAGCAACCGGATCTACCGGGAGGGCTTGCCCACGGACCGAATCAAGTCGATCATGTCGCAGCAGGATTCGCCGGCGTTCCAGCCGAAGCTGCTCCGGCGGTTCGTGAACCTCATGGGGCTGTACCCCGTGGGCACGCTGGTGCGCCTGAACACGCAGGCGCTCGCCGTCGTGACCCTCGAGCACCCCAACGACCCGTTCCGCCCGCAGGTGCGGCTCGTGACCGACGCCCGGGGCGAGCGGCTCGAGGAGACCGTCCTCGTGAACACGTGGGAGCGCGATGCGCGCGGCGAGTACCCCCTCGGCGTCGTCGAAGCCGTGGACCCGGACACCGAGTCCATCGATCCGTTGAGCCTGCTGTGACGAGCCCCATGCCCGAGGCCGCCCCGGAACCGAAGTATCTCGAGCCCGCGCAGGCGGCGCTCGTGACCGAGTTCGCCCGCACCTGCCGCGCCGCGGCGCGCGCGGTGTCGCTCTACCCGTCGGCGCATCCGGCCATCGGGCAGGCGCTCGACCGCCTGGTGTCGGCGGCGGGCCGGGCGACCGCCGCGGGCGCGCTGCACCTGCAGGTTCGCGGCCACGCCATCCGGGTCGACGGCGCTGCCGTCCCCAAGCCCGACCCGGTCATCGCCGAGCTGGCGGTGCTCCTGAACCGCCGCCGGATCGGCGGCCTGGTGCTGCAGGGCGGCGCGGACGCCGGCTCGTGGCGCGCGCTGCTGCAGCTGCTCGCCCGGGCGCCCGAGGACCTGCAGGCCGATGGCGGCATCGCGCACCTCTGGGCGACCGCCGGCGGTCCCAGCATCGAGATCCTCGAGATCGACTACGCCGAGGTGCTGAAGGAGCGCGCGGGCAGCCAGGCGCTCCTCGACGACATCGTCGACGCCTGCCTGCAGGGCCAGGTGTTGCTCGACTGGAGCGAGGACACGCGCGAGAGCCTGATGGCGGTCCTCTCCGACGCGCAGCACCTGGGCGAGCTCGTGACGCGGCTCGAGCAACGGCTCGCCGGCCAGAGCGGCGAGACCAAGAGCGCCGCGTTCCTCAACCTGCTCAAGCGCGTGGCCGAGCAGCTGTCCGACAAGCAGCCCGAGCAGATCGACCTCGTGTTCCGGCAGCTGGCGCGCGCCGCCGCGGGCCTGCCGGCCGACACGCTCGCCGGCCTGCTGCGCGAGCGCGACTCGCCCGCGGCCGTCGCCGGCGGTCTGAACGTGATCCGCGAGGTCGTCGAGCGCATCGACGACCAGGCCATCGTCGACTTCGTGGCCCGCACGGTCATCGCCGAGCGGAGCCCGTCGGCGCGCCTGGCAGAGGCGTTCCAGACGCTCGTGCCCGAGATCGACCGGCGACGCCAGCTGCTGGCGCTGGCGGGCGAACAGGTGGCGCGCTCGCCGCTCGCCGACGAGGACTCGTTCGAGGGCCTGTGGTCGCGCGTCGAGACGATGCTCACGTCGTACTCCGACGAGAGCTACGTGTCGGAGGACTACGCGCGCGAGCTGTCCGGCGCCCGCTCGATGGCGATCGACATCGAGAAGGTCAGCGACGACCCGCCCGAGCGCGTCGCGGCGTGGCTGAGCACCGTCGCCGACAGCGCGCTGCGCGGGCTCGACCAGCAGCTGCTGCTCGATCTGCTGAAGATCGAGACGGACCCGGCGCGCTGGCGCGACGTCACCGAGACGGTGGTTACGCACGCCGAGGATCTGGCCCGGGTCGGCCTGATTGCGCCGGCGTGCGAGCTCGCCGGTGCCGTGGCCGCCGAGGCCAGGGACGCGCCCGACACGCCGCGGGCCGCACACGCGGTCCGCGCGCTCGAGCGCCTCGGCTCGAGCAGCTTCCTGCGCAACGCCGTCGGCGAGCTGCGCGGGACCGACGCCAACTTGGTCGCCGCGGTGACGGACCTGTGCCACGCCATCGGTCCGTCGATCATCCCGGCGCTCGCGACGTTGCTCGCCGCGGAACAGGACACGCGGGCGCGCGAGCGCCTGCGCGACGTGCTGGTGGGCTTCGGCGCGAGCGGACGCGAGTCCATCGAGCAGCTCCTCAACGCCTCGAACTGGGAGGTGCGCCGCACGGCCGCCTTCGTGCTCCGGGAGCTGGGGGGCGTCGAGTCGCTGTCCTCGCTCGAGCCGCTCCTGCGCGACGCCGAGCCGCTCGTCCAGCGGGAGGCGATCCAGGGCATCGTGCTGAGCGGCAGCGACGCGGCGTTCGACCTGATCGTGCGGGTCATGGCGACCGCGAGCCCGCGCGCGCGATCGAGCCTCGTGCACGAGCTGGCGACACTGCGCGACGAGCGCGCCGCGCCGCTCTTCGGCTACCTGATCCGGCACCTGCAACGCGGCCGGCATCGCCGGGGATACGAGGTCTCGCTCGACGCGCTGGGGGCGTACGGAGGCCTGGACGCCCTCCCCGCGCTCGAGTTCGCGCTGCAGCAGGGCGAATGGTGGGCGCCGGCGAGAACCCGCGCCCTGAAGGCCCGGGCCGCCGCCGCGCTGCGCCGCATCGGCACGCCGGAGGCCCGACGCGTGCTCGAGGAGGCGGCCGCCCGCGGGTCGCGCACCACGCGGGCCGCCGCCCGCATGGAACTCGATCGCTTCACCCGAGGATAGGCAGATGACAGAACCCACCAGCCGGCAGCAGGCCATCGAGGAGCTCATCAGACGCTTCGCCTCGACGGTACGGGGCGCGCAGCTGTACAAGCCCGATCACCCGCTCATCCGGCGCAACCTCGACGGCCTGCTCGCCGCGCTCCAGCCGTTCCAGGAGGGTGGAGCCTCTGCGACGATCGGCCTCGTCTACAACCAGGTCGTGGTCGCCGACACGCCCATGCCGCGCGCGAGCGCGCTGATGGGCGAGCTCATCGGGCGGCTGCAGACGCACGGGATCGAGCGCATCACGTTCGACCCCGGCGTCACGGCCGACGAGCTCGGGCGCTTTGCCGCCGCGATCTCGTCGCTCCCGCCCCAGCGCGCGGCGAACGCGCCGTCCCCGGCCGCGAGCTGGACGTTCCCGCACGTGCGCGTGAGCCGGATCGCCGCGGACCGCGAAGCCGCGCCGGACGGCATCGCGAGCGATCTCGAGGCCATCCGCATGCTGTACAAGCAGGCGGTCGCGGTGTCCGAGCAGTCGTGGAACGCCGCGGCCACCGAGGGCATCCCCGACGCGGACGCCGCCAAGCAGGTCGTCGACGGCCTCGCCGAGGCGGTCACCGAGAACCGCACCGCGCTCGTCGCGCTCACCGCGATGCGCACCTACGACAACTACACCTTCACCCACATGGTGAACGTCTCGATCCTCACCATGGGCCAGGCGCGCGCGCTCGGTCTCGAAGGACGCCTGCTGCGCGAGTTCGGCCTGTCGGCGCTGATGCACGACATCGGCAAGGTGCGGACCCCGAAGGAGATCCTCAACAAGCCGGACAAGCTCAGCGACCTAGAATTCGCGATCATGAAGCGCCACACCGTGGAGGGCTCCGAGATCCTCCGGCGTACGCCCGAGATGCCGATCCTCGCCCCGGTCGTCGCCTTCGAGCACCACCTGCGCCGCGACGGCACCGGCTACCCGGAGGGCGCCGCGCGCACCAACCTCAACCTCGGCACGATGCTCTGCAGCATCGCCGACGTGTACGACGCCATGCGCTCGCAGCGCGCCTACCAGCAGGCGTTTCCGTCCGACCGCATCCTGGCCGTGCTCAAGCGGAACGACGGCATCCAGTTCGACCAGCACCTCGTGCGCCGCTTCTCCCAGCTCATGGGCATCTACCCGCCCGGCAACCTCGTCCGCCTCAGCACCGACGAGATCGCCGTCGTCGTCCGGGTTCACGCGCCGGATCCCTTCCGCCCAAAGGTGAAGGTGCTCTACAACCCGCAGGGCGCTCCGCTCGTCCAGCCCGTCGAGCGCAACCTCTGGGAGCCCCGCGAAGACGGCAGCCCGGCCGATCAGATCGTCGCCCCGGTCGACCCGGCCGAGTACGGGATCGATCCCCTGACCCACCTCTGAGGACCGCCGCCCCGGCCCCGCCGCGTCCCCCGTGACGCGATCCTGCCGGACGCGGTATGCTCAGGGCCCTGTACCGTGAGCGAAGCGCTTCGAACCCTGGCCATCGGCGGCATCATCGTCACCGTCACCTTTGGGTGGCTCGCGGTGAGGACCGCGCGGATTCCCGTGTCGGCGCCCGATCGCCTCGTGGCGGAGTTCCGCGTGCTGCAGCTCGGCGCCCTGCTGCTCGCGCTGGTCGCGGGCGCGTACCTGGGGCTCGCGGCCGCGGCCGAGGCCCGGCCGGGCGTGGGCTTCGACGTGGTGGCCGCGCTCGCCTTCCTCGTGGTCGCCGCGTTCGCGCTCACCCGCGATCCGCGCGAGGCGCTCACCATCCTGGCCGTCGCCTTCGTCGCGCACGCCATCCTCGACATCGCGCACCGGCCGGGGCTCCTGCCGAGCGGCATCGCCCCGCGCTGGTACTCCGTCGGCAGCGCCTCGTTCGACGTCTGCATCGGCGCGCTCTGCTACTACCCGCTCCTCAGACGGTGATCCCGTGACCATGACACGATCCGACCGTGCAGCCGTTCCCTGCCCGTCTACTCGCGCGCGCCGGCTCGGCGCGTCCGGCCGGGCGGCCGTCGTCGCCCTCGTCGCCCTGGCCGTCACCGCGTCGCCCCGCGCGCACGCCCGGCAGAACGACGCCGCGCCGGCCCGGCCGAAGCTCCTCGTGATGCTGGTCGTCGATCAGATGCGCGGTGACTACATCGACCGGTACGGAGGCCAGTGGACGGGCGGCCTCCGGCGGCTCGCCGACGAAGGCGCCTGGTTCCGCGAGGCGGGTTATCCCTACCTCAACACCGTCACGTGCGCGGGCCACGCCACGATCGGCACGGGCTCGCTGCCGCGCACCCACGGCCTGGCGCTCAACGAGTGGTGGGACCGCACGGCCGGCCGCGAGGTGACCTGCACGGCCGACCCGAACGCGCCGCTCGTGAGCTACGGCACGCCGGCCAAGGGGGGCGACAGCTCCTGGCGCCTCGAGGTGCCCACCCTGGCCGACGCGCTCCGCGCCCAGCTCGACCCGGCGCCGCGCGTCGTGACGGTGTCGCTCAAGGCGCGCGCGGCCATCATGCTCGCGGGCCACGGCGGCACGGCCGTCACCTGGATGGACGGCAACGACTGGGTCACCTCCACGGCGTTCGCCGACGCGCCCGTGCCGTTCGTCCAGCGATTCGTCACGGCCAACCCGGTGGCCGCCGAGCTCGGCGAGGTCTGGACTCGCGCCCTCGATGCCAGCGCCTACCTGTTCGCCGACGACGGGCTCGGAGAGCGACCCCTGCGCGGCTGGGGACCCACCTTCCCCCACCCCCTCGCCGGGGACGGCACGGGCACCGACGCCGATCGCTGGGAACGGTGGCGCCGTAGCCCCTACTCCGACGCCTATCTGGGGCGGCTCGCCGAAGCCGCCATCGACGCGCTGAAGCTCGGGCAGGGTCCCGGGCTCGACTACCTGGGCGTCAGCTTCTCCGCGCTCGACCTGGTCGGGCACCGCTTCGGGCCCAGGAGCCAGGAGGTGCAGGACATGCTCGTGGGGTTGGACCGCACGGTCGGCCACCTGCTCGATCACCTCGATCGGACGGTCGGCCGCGGCCGCTACGTGGTCGCCTTCTCCGCCGACCACGGCGTCGCGCCGATCCCCGAGCAGATGGCGGCGCTCGGCCTGAGTGCGGGCCGCGTCGACCTGCGGCACATGGCGTCGCGCGTCGAGGAGGTGCTCCAGCCCTGGCTCGGTCCGGGACGCCACCTGGCAGCGACGAACTACACCGACCTGTACTTCGCCCCCGGCGTCTACGACCGCCTGCGCGCGAGGCCCGACGCCATGCGCGCCGTTCTCGCCGCCATCCGGGCCGAGCCGGGTATCTGGAAGGTCTACCGGAGCGAGGAGCTGCAGAGCGCCGACGCGTCGGCGGCGAGCGACCTGCTGATGCGCGCGGCGGCCGAGAGCTACGTGCCGGACCGGAGCGGCGACCTCCTCGTGGTGCCGCGTCCGTACTGGATTCTGTCGAGCGACGCCACCACGCACGGCAGCGCGAACTGGTACGACCAGCACGTGCCGCTGGTGCTGATGGGCGCGGGCGTCCGGCCCGGGCAGTACCTGACCCGGGCGTCGCCGGCCGACGTGGCGCCGACGCTCGCGTTCCTGGCCGGAGTGACGCTCGCGCGGCCCGACGGCCGCGTCCTCTCCGAGGCGCTGGTGTTGCCGGACGCGCGCTGACCGGCCCGTGCCCTCCTCCGCCGCGCGCGCCGGGCCCGGTGTCCGGGCAGACGCGCCAGCCGCGGGTCTCGCTGTATCATGACGCAGCCCGGCCGCCGGCCCGGGAGCCCTCGCGCTCCCATGGCCCGGCGCGCCGGTCCCGCGACGCGGCCGGCCGGAGGGCCAGGCGGCGCGGATGGAGGCATCATGCGCGTGTGGAGACGCTGGGCTTGCACGTTCGGCGTGGTGTGGCTCTCGCTGGGCGCGGCGGCCTGGGCACAATCCAACCCGGGGCTGCGCATCGTCCGGCCGGCCACTGTGTCCGAGCTGCGCCAGTGGGACGCCCGGATCGATTCGATGCTCCGCTCGGGCGACCTGCAGGTGCAGATCGCCTTCGACGACCCGATGGTGCCGGGGCGCCGGCACGAGCGGGACGACCAGTACTACGAGGGCGTGAAGGTCTTCGGCGCCCAGGTCGTCCGCCAGACCGCCGGCGGGCAGACCGTGTCGCTGTTCGGTGCGCTGTACGCCGACATCGACCTCGACCCGACGCCCGGGCTCAGCCGCGACCAGGCCCTCGCGCGGATCGAGCGGTTGACGGGCGTCCGGCCGGGTCCGTCACGGATGCCCGAACTCATGGTGTTCCCGAAACCGGGCGGCGGGTACGCGCTCACCTGGCGGGCGCGGGTGTTCGCGCACGGCGACCTCCGCGTGTACTTCCTCGATGCGCGCACCGGCGATGTGGTGTTCGGCTACAGCGACCTGGAGACCCAGGCGGCCGTCGGGAAGGGCCGCGGCGTGCTGGGCGACGAGAAGAAGATCAGCGCGTCGTCGCTGGGCGGGATGTTCGTGGCGAGAGACGAGCTGCGCCCGCCGTCGATCGACACCTTCGACATGCAGGGCGACGTCCAGCGGACGCTCGACTTCCTGAACGACACGGTCGGGCTGGGCACGGGCGACCTCGCGAGCGACAACGACAATGACTGGTCGGACGGCGCGAACGTGGACGCGCACGTCTACTCGGGCTGGGTCTACGACTACTACTACAAGCGGTTCGGCCGCCGGGGGCTCGACGACCGCGATCTGCGCATGCGGAACCTCGTCCATCCCGTGCACCGCAACGACCTGCTCGCCTATTCGAGCGACATCGTCGGGGTGTTCTTCCTGAACGCGTTCTACGCGGGCTACGGCGTGATGGTCTACGGCGAGGGGCTGCCGCCGGGTTACGTGCTCGCGGGCACCGGACAGACCGTGGACTACTTCTCCGGCGCCCTCGACACGGTCGCCCACGAGCTGACGCACGGCGTGACCGACTACACCTCGCAGCTCGTCTACCTGAACGAGTCCGGCGCGTTGAACGAAGCGTTCTCCGACATGATGGGCACGAGCGTCGAGTTCTACTACCAGCCGGCGGGCAACGGCCTCGAGAAGGCCGACTACCTGATCGCGGAGGACGTCTTTCGGCCGGGCGGCATCCGCTCGATGTCGAACCCCGGCGCGTTCGGCGACCCGGACCACTACAGCAAGCGCTACCTCGGCTCGGACGACAACGGCGGGGTCCACATCAACTCGGGCATCGCCAACCAGGCCTACTACCTCGCCATCGAAGGAGGCACCAACCGCACCTCGGGCCTGCACGTGACGGGGGTGGGCGCGTCGAACCGCGAGCAGATCGAGAAGGTGTTCTACCGCGCGTTCACGATGCTCCTGCCCTCGTACGCCACGTTCTCGATGGCCCGCGCCGCCTGCGAGCAGGCCGCGCGCGACCTCTACGGCTCCAGCAGCGCCGCGTACCAGGCCATGTCGCAGGCGTGGGCGGCCGTCGGGGTGAACTGAGGCCCCGTCTTCCAGTCGCGCAGCCGAGGACCCGATCATGAGGATACGACTTCTGCTGGTTTCGACGATGGCCGCGCTGGCCGCCTCCGCGGCGAGCGCGCAGACGCCCCCGCCGCCCCTCCCGCGCGCGGTGCTCTCGGTGAACTACGGTGTGCAGGGCCCGGCGCGCACGTTCTCCGACACGTTCACGTTCGACCGCTACCTGGAGACGGCCAGGGTCCAGGCCGACTACGACGTCAAGGTCAAGCCGTTCTTCGACGGCGGGCTGGCGGTGCCGATCTGGCGGTCGATCGGCCTGGGTTTCACGGTGTCGCGCTTCAGCGCCACGGGCACGGCCGCCGTGCAGGCGACCATTCCGCACCCGTTTTTCTTCGACCAGGACCGGACGATCTCGGGCGAGGCGACCGACGTCGTGCACGACGAGACGGCCGTGCACGCGCAGCTCGTGGCGTTCGTGCCCGCCGGCTCCCGCCTGCTGCTCGCGCTCTCGGCGGGCCCCACCGTCCTGACCGTCGAGCAGAGTTTCGTCACGATGGTGAACTACGACGAGTCGTACCCGTTCGACACCGCCACGTACCGATCGGCGACGCTCCAGCGCGAGCGGAAGAGCAAGGTGGGGTTCAACGCCGGCGCCGACGTCACCGTCAAGGTGACGGCGTCGATCGGCGTGGGCGTCATCGTCCGGTACAGCCGGGCCCCGGTGACGTTCGATGTGAACGGCCACGGCCTGAAGGTGGACTCCGGCGGACTGCAGGCCGGCGGCGGGATCCGGGTGATGTTCTGAAGTCGGAGGCCGGGGACCGGAGGCCGGAGACCTACGGAAATACCACGGAAATACCACGGAATGACCACGGAATGACCACGGAAATCGCCACGGCAAGCGCGCGCGACCGGCGCGGGGTCTTGGAGACTTTCCAGCCCCCAGTCTCCAGTCCCCAGTCCCCTCGATGGTCCAGGAACATGCACCGGTTCGCCACCCGCGTCCTGTCGGTCGTCCGGCGGATTCCGCCCGGTCGCGTCGCCACCTACGGCGACGTCGCGGCGCTTGCGGGCCGGCCGCGCGCGTGGCGTGCGGTCGGCAACATCATGCGCGCGTGCCGCGCCGCCGACGTGCCCTGTCACCGGGTCATTGCGGCCGGCGGGCGGCTGGGCGGCTACGGCGGCAACCTCTCGATGAAGCGGCAGCTGCTGCGAGCCGAGGGCGCCCTCGTGTCCCCCACCCGCGTCCGGGACTTCGCCGGTCGACGCTGGACGCCCGGGCGGCGGGCCGGCGCGGGCCGCCGGTGAGGCCGTTCGGCTCCCGGCCGGGGCGGGCAACGCGGGCCCACGGGATCACCGTCTAAAGGAGCAGTGAACGTGGCCGTCCCTGCGGACATCGCGGACCGTGATCTGGTGGCACGCCACCGCCAGGGCGATCTGGACGCCTTCGGGGAGATCTACCGCCGCCACGCCGGCCGGCTCTACAGTCTGGCCTACCGGATGGTCGGACACGCGGGCGATGCGGAGGACCTGCTCCAGGAGATCTTCCTCCAGGCCCACCGCAAGCTCGACAGCTTCAAGGGCCAGTCGGCGCTGGTCACGTGGCTCTACCGGCTCGGCATGAACCTCTGCCTCGACCACCTGCGGAGCCGGGCGAACCGGATGAGCCAGGCCACCGCGTCGTTCGACGACGAGGACGGGCCGGCGACACCGACGGCGCCGGCGGGGGCGGTCGAGCTGACGGTGAGCCGCCTCGATCTCGAGCGCGCGATCGCGGCGTTGCCGGAAGGGTGCCGCGCGGCGTTCCTGCTGCACGACGTGGAGGGATTCGAGCACCGCGAGGTCGCCCAGATGCTCGGAATAGCGGAGGGCACGTCCAAGTCTCAGGTACACAAAGCGCGCTTGCGGCTGCGCGTGCGGCTGCGCGCGCACGTGACGGAGACAGAGACGAGGGCACGATCATGAGCTGCGACCGGTATGCGGACGCCATCGCCGATTTCGTCGACGGCACCCTGTCGGGCGACGGGCGCCGGTCGCTCGACGCTCACCTCGACGGCTGCGCGGCCTGCCGATCGCTCGTGGCCGACCTGCAGCAGATTCGCCGGGTGGCGGGGACGCTGGAGCCGCTCGCGCCGCCGCCGGCCGTGTGGGCGCGGCTGTCGAGCGAGCTCGCGCGGCCGCGGCGGGCG